>JBOGXT010000027.1:0-8157 GCA_050694635.1 Thermoleophilaceae bacterium | reverse complement strand
AGCCGCTGCCGGGCAGCACCATGTTCGGCTTGAGCAGCATCCCCTCGAGTCCCACGCCCTGCTCACGCAGCTGGTCGAACACGATCGCAAGCATCGCCTCGGTGACCTCGAAGCAGCGCTCGAGCGAGTGGTCACCCTCCATCAGCACGTCGGGCTCGACCACCGGGACCAGTCCCGACTCCTGGCTGAGCGCCGCGAACCGCGCCAGCGCGTGGGCGTTCGCCGTCAGGCACGCCCGCGTCGGCACGCCGTCGCCGATGGCGATCACCGCGCGCCACTTCGTGAACCGCGCGCCGCCCTCGCGATACGCCCCGAGGCGGTCGCGCAGGCCGTCCAAGCCCTCGGTCACCTTCTCGCGTGGCTCGCCGGCCCGCGGCTTGGCGCCGGTATCGACCTTCACTCCGGGGATCATCCCCGCCTGCCCCACGGCCTCCGGAAAGCGCGGCCCGAGCTCCGTGTGCTGCCGGAATGTCTCGTCATAGAGGATGACCCCGCTGATCGCGTCGGAGGCGCCCGGCGTGGTCACGAGCAGCTCCCGCCACTCCGCGCGCGCCTTGGGGGTCGACTCCACGCCCACGGAGGCGAAGCGCTTCGCGATCGTGGCATTGCTCTCGTCGGCGGCCAGGAGGCCCTTGCCCTCCGCAACGAGCGCTTGGGCCGTGAGCTCCAGCTCGTGGCTCGACATGTCAGTCCTCCGGCCTCGAGTCCCTGTCGAAGCTGGTCTCGAGGACCCGGCGCACCGACCCACCGCTGATCACTATGGAGTCGGTGCGCCAGGCGCGGCCCACCCGCGCCGGCCCCCGGGCGATGGAGCCGTTCGTCACGCCGGTTGCGACGAAGAACGACTCACCGGCGGCCAGGTCCTCGAGTCCGAGGACGCGCTCGCGGTCCACGCCCCCGTCGGCCAGCGCCTGCGACTCGGCCTCTCTCTGCGGGGCGAGGCGGGCTTCCATCCCGCCACCGAGCTCGCGAACGGCGCACGCCGTCATCACCCCCTCGGGTGTTCCTCCGATTCCCGTCAGCAGGTCCGCGTTGCCGTCCGGCAGCAGCGCCTCCAGCGCTCCCGCGACGTCGCCGTCGGACGGGGTCGACACGTGCACCCCCAGCTCGCGGAGGCGCCCGATCAGCTCTGCGTGACGGGGCTTGCCGAGCACGACCGCCCGCAATGTCCGCGCGGTCTTGCCGAGCGCCCACGCGATCGCCACCGCGGTGTCCTCGGGACGAGCCGTGATGTCAATCGCATCGCGCGCCGCGGCGCCGACGACCAGCTTGTCCATGTAGAACGCCGGCCCGGGCGACCACAGCGTCCCCGGAGCCGCGATCGCGATCGTCGCCAGCGCGCCGGGCAACCCGGCCGCGCACGCCTTCGTGCACTCGAGCGGGTCGACGGCCAGGTCGAATCGAGGACCGCCCCCGTTCCCGACCTGCTCGCCGTTGTAGAGCATCGGCGCGCTGTCCTTCTCTCCCTCGCCGATCACGACGGTCCCGAGCCCGGGCGCCTCCGCCAGCACCGCCCGCATCGCGTCGGTCGCGGCGGAGTCGGCGCGGTGCGGCTCGCCTCGCCCCACCCACTTCTGGCAGGCGATCGCCGCAGCTGTCGTGGCCGCGAGCGCGACCCCTTCCAGCCTGCGCACGCTCCGTGCCGCGCCGACCGGCTCGGTGACCGTCGTCATGCCGCAAGCCTCCGAGCCGGGCCGCGGACGGTCCATCGACCACGCGGACGATGCGCGGGAGGACCGTCGGACGGCGATGGCAGGGCGACCGGGCCGCTACTCGAGGAGCCCACGCCGCATCGCCTGCGCCACCGCGGCGGCTCGCTCGGAGACGCCGAGCTTGTCGTAGATGTGCTGGAGGTGGGTCTTGACGGTCGCCGTGCTGAGGTGGATCAACCTCCCGATCTCCGGAGCGGTCATTCCGCGGGCGATCAGCTCGAGCACCTCCTGCTCGCGGTGGCTCATGAACGGCCGCTCGTCCACGGCCCGCAACCGGATCTCGCCCGCGATGCCGGCCTGGAGCTCGGGAGCGAGGATCGTCCGGCCACGGGCGACCGCTGTGATCGCGTCGCAGATCTCGCGGGCGCCGGCGTCCTTGGTCAGATAGCCGGCGGCGCCGTTGGCGATGGCGTGGTAGACGCTGCCCGCGGCGGGCTCCGCGGAGATCAGCAGGACTCGGGTGTCGAGCCCCTCGCGGTCGACGGCGTTCAGGATCTGCTCGCCGCTCAGCCCCGGAAGGTTGCGCTCGACCAGCGCGACGTCGGGCTCCTCGGCGTTGATCGCCTCGAGCGCTCCACGGCCGTCCGCGGCCTGGGCCACGAGCTCGAGCTCGGGCCGCTCCCTGATCGCCCTTCCCATGGCGTCGCGGTAAAGCGGGTGACTGTCGGCAGCCAGGACGCGCACGCGTCGATCGCTGCTCATCGGCGGACCTCCTGTCCGCATTCGCCGTCCGTCGCCCCAACGCCAGACGCGATTGCTCGGGAACTCCTGGAACGCTACGGATGACCAGAGCAAATTCAATGACACGTCGCGACGGGCTGCCGGTCCAAGCACGGCAGGCGACTGCCACACATGTGACGGGCCTCTGCCCGGCGCGTCAGTCGATCAGCCCGCGCCGAAGCGCCTGGAGCAGCGCCTCGGTGCGGCTGTTGGCCCCGAGCCGCTCGTAGAGGCGGCGCAGCTGGCGGTACATGGCCCGCTCGGAGTAGCCGACGGACTCGGCAAGCTCCTCGACGGTGGCCCCGCGTGCCAGAGCGCGAAGCCAGCTCGCCTGCTCGTCCTCGATGGCCTCGTCGTCCTGCCCGCCCCGGGCCAGGCTGCGGGCCACGTCGGTCGGCAGGACCGTGTGCTGGTCGAGCGCCGCGCCGACGACCTCCACGATGCGATCGAGCGAGGCGTCGCGCGCGACGGCCGATTCGACCCCGGTCTCCAGCACCTCCCGGTAGGCGACCGCCGACTCCTCGCCGAGCAGGGCGACCGCGACCGCGTCCGACCCTCGCGCCCGCACGAGCGCGAGGCGCCGGGCCTCGCTTCCGGAGCGGCATGTGGCCACCAGGGCGCGGATCCCGGGCGTCTCCGCCCAGCGCCCCATGTCCGCTGGGTGGTCGACCCGGTAGCCGGCTTCGCTCAGGGCGAGCTCTAGCCCACGTCGGTACGCGGGGGCATGATCGACCACCGCCACTCGGACCGCGCTCGGCTCGGTCGCTGGACCAATGGGCACCGCTCCGTCTTTCCGCCCGACCTTGGCGTTCGCTCACCCAACACGACAAACCCCTCGGGAATAGAGGCGCTCGGTAGTTGTACCACCTGGCGGTGAGAATGCTCAAATCCGTTCCAGCATGGCTAAGCGGGCGGTGCCGACCACCGACGCCAGCCGGATGACCCAGCCGGCGCCGGAGGGTGGCTCTCCACTCACGGGATTACCGTCATTGCTCCTCCTTCGGTCGCTGGGCAACGAACACCAGCTTCGTGTGGCGCTGCTCGTCGGCCTTCCGACTCAGCCGCGCGCCCGGCGACTGGCCGCGCACCGCCCGCACCAGCAGACCAGCGAGCGACAGCGCACGCTCGACCGCGCCGCGCGGATGGTGTCGCTGGTGGTGGCGGCCGGTGACGCGCCGCCAGCGCTCGCCGGCCCGCGTGAACACCTCCACCGTGGCCGAGTGCGCGGCGCCGGGCTCGGCCTCCGGGTCGCTCTCGCCACGCCAGCAGAACAGGCGCTCCCCCCGCTCGGACACGGCATCGCTCGCGAAGGTGGTGCGATAGGTGAACAGCGTGTTGGTGTCGAAGACCAGCAGCCCGCCCGGTCGGAGCACGGAGCCCATCGACGCCAGCGCCGCCTCCAGGTCCCGCGGCTCGAACAGGTAGTTGACCGCGTCGTCGAGACAGGTCACGAGGTCGAACTCGCCGATCGGGGGCAGAGCGCGCATATCGGCGACGAACGCCCGCGCCGGATCGGGCAAGCGCCCGCGGGCCAGGGCCAGCATGCTCGGCGAGACGTCGCAGGCGCTCACCTCGTATCCGCGCTCGACGAGGGGCACGAAGCTCTTCCCCGTCCCGCAGGCCACATCCAGCACCCGCCTGCCGCTGAGGCCATGCTCGACGGCAAGGCGCTCCAGCGCGGGCAGCCAGCGGTCGTACCGGTAGCCAGCCGTCTGTTCGTCGTAGGAGGTCGCGAGCGCTTCGTATGTCGAGAGCGCCGCGACGCCACAATCGATGCTGGATGGAGCGGTGGTCACGGCCATCAACCACCCAAGACCCTCCCCGCGCTCAATTTCGTTTCAGCAGAATTCGCGATTAAGGGATAGGCTGGGCCGCGCCGTGAAGCCGTTGACGTCGATCTCAGACCCTCGTCTGGTTAGAGCGCTGGCACACCCCTTGCGCCTACGCATCCTCTCCATCCTCGAGCAGCGCGTCGCCAGCCCGAAGGAGCTGGCCCACGAGATCGGCGCTCCGCTGACCCACGTGAGCTACCACGTCCGGCAGCTCGCCCAGCTCGGCGTGATCGAGCTCGAGCGCACGACCCCGAGGCGCGGCGCAGTCGAGCACCACTACCGCCTGGAGGCGCGGCCGAGGATCACCGAGCAGGCCTGGCGGGACGCGCCGGAGATCGCAAAGCAGGCGCTCGTCGGCGCGACCCTGGGGCACGTGAGCGCAGCGGTGAACGCGGCCGCCGCAGAGGCGGGCTTCTCACGCGAGGGAGCCCAGCTGGATCGGATGCCGCTGGAGCTCGACGACGAGGGCTGGCGCGAGGCGTCCGAGGCGATCGAAGGTTTGGTCGCAGAGCTCGAGCGAATCCAGGCGGATGCTCACGGGCGGAGAAAGGGACCGCACTTCGAGGGTTCGCCGGCCACGGCTGTGCTGCTGCTGTTCGAGACCGCCCAGCAGCGCAGCGCACAGTCACGGACGTCGCTCCGGCGCGGCCGGGAGTTCGCGTCGACCTCGCCGCGATAGCTGCTCGATCGAGCCATCTCGCGCGACTATTTGCCGAACTGGCCGTTCCGTCTTAGGATTGCGAGCGGGGGGCGAATGGCAGGGGGACGAATGGCAGAGAGCGCGACGGCATACACACCCGAGGAGATCAGGGAGCTCTTCAACCGCAAGGCGCTCGCGGCTAGTCGCCATCGCGCGGCTGTGACCAAGCAGCTCGGCCTGACCGACGCCGAGGCCGACGCGCTCGCCCACCTGGCACGGTCGGGCGGGATGACGCCCACCGAGCTGAGCGATCTGCTCGGGATGACGTCGGGTGGCGTCACGGCCCTCACCCAACGTCTCGAGCGGGCGGGGCACATCAGCCGGGAGGCACACCCCCGGGACAGGCGCAGCTCGATCCTGAAGGCGACGCCCGAGATGATCGAGCGGGCCCAGGAGCAGTATCGGGACCTCCTGCGCGAAACGGACCGGGTGACCGCCCGGCTGTCGGAGCAGGAGCGCGGGATATTGGGCGAGTATCTCGAGCGGCTCGTACTGCTCAGCGAGCGGCATGCCGACGAGGCGTCGGCGGCCCTCGAGGCGGCCGAGGACCATCAGCCGCACGAACCCGTCGAGCTCTGGGCGTAGCCGCCCGCAGCCCGCTCAGAG
The DNA here is from genome assembly GCA_050694635.1 of Thermoleophilaceae bacterium. Classification (GTDB taxonomy): domain Bacteria; phylum Actinomycetota; class Thermoleophilia; order Solirubrobacterales; family Thermoleophilaceae; genus JACVRW01. The sequence goes on along the minus strand of JBOGXT010000027.1, from coordinate 2,587 downwards.
CCCCTCCATCGCCCCTCGCAGCCGGCCTCGCACCCTGTGCAGGCGCACCTTGACCGTTCCCTCGGGAATGCCCAGTCGACGAGCCACGTTCTCCTGCGTGAGGTCTTCGAAGTAACGCAGCCAGACGAGCTGGCGATCGCCAGGCGACAGCGTCGCCATGAGATCGACGATCTCGAGACGCTCGGACAGCGCGCCGTCCCGGTCCGCGGGCGCGGCGAGGTTCTCGAGCGTCTCCTCGGGCACGAGGTCATCGCGGCGACGGCCCTCGCGCGCCAGCACCCTCAGGGCCTCGTTGCGCGCGATTCGACGCAACCAGGCGGCCGGCCGCTCGAGCTCCTGGGGCGTCCGCGCGCTCCTCCAGACGCGCAGCAGCGCCTCCTGGGCGGCATCCTCGATCTCGGCGGGCGACCGGAGCACTCGGCGCGCCTCGCCGATGCACTGCCGCCGAGCCTCGCTCCAATCCCACCCGGCTTTTGAATTGCGCCCATTTGACCATGCAACTTCCTCGATCGGCATAGGAGACATGCCCGCGATCGAAGCAGCAGTCGATGAGCACCGAGCCGGCCGGGTTCCAGGCATTCCGTCCGCGGCCGAACGTAAGTTCGTGCGAACCAGATAAAGCGCCCCGGCGACGCGACCACGTCCCGGGGCATGGCACCGAAGGCGAAGCTTCGGCGCATCCCCCACGATACGCCTTGAGGGACCGGCGAGTCGGCGTCCTTCGCGTGCCCGAACGAAAGGAACGCGATGGCGCTAGTGACTGTGGAGGTCCCCGCGGCGCTCGTGTATCCGCTGCGGGAGACTCTCGTTCTGCTCTACGAGGCGACCGTCGAGGCGTTGCACTTCGCGCTGCGCGCGTCGGGCGAGCGGAGGACGCCTCTGTCGGAGGTGCACGACCACCGCGCGCGCCTCGCCCAGCTCGACGCGATGTTGCAGCGACTCGGCTGGCCGGGCGGCTCCGCGGACGAGGCGGTGGAGCTGAGCGCGCCCGAGGAGCTGCTGCACGACGCGGTCTACGGGGCTCTGATCGACGCCGGCGAGCGGCTGGCCACGGCCTGCAGCCGCAGCTGGAGCGGCGAAGCCGGGACCGAGGACGTGCGGCCGGCGGCGGAGGAGGTGATCGCGCTGGACCGCCTGCTGCGAAGGCTTCACGGCTAGCGCAACGAAATTGAGCAGTCGGGGGGTCCTGATCGGTGATGGCCACCGCCTGCGACTCGACCGCCGGCCAGCCCATCGCCCGCGACTCCACCGCCGGCGAGTACGACGCCTTCGCCCGCTTCTACGACGCGTTCACCGCCGGCTCGGACTACGAGGCATGGACCGGACACGTGCTCGACCTTGCCGGGCGACTCGGCCTTCGCGGGCGGACGCTCCTCGACCTCGCCTGTGGCACCGGCAAGAGCTTCATGCCGTTCCTGGCACGTGGCTTCGACGTGACCGGATGTGACGCGTCGCGGGCCATGCTCGCCGAGGCCGCCCGGAAGGCGCCCGGGGCGAGGCTCATGCAGGCCGACGTGAGGGAGCTCGGGAGCGTCGGCCAGTTCGACCTCGTCACCTGCTTCGACGATTCCCTCAACTACCTGCTCGAGGAGCCCGACCTGGCGCTGGCCCTGGAGTCGATCGCGCGGAACCTGGGCCCGCACGGGATCGCCCTGTTCGACCTCAACACGCTGCTCGCCTACCGGACGACGTTCGCGACCGACCACGTGGCGGTCCGTGACGGAGCCCTCTTCGCGTGGCGGGGAAGATCGGCGGACGACGCAGCGCCCGGCTGCCTGGCGGCGGCGCAGATCGAGGTCTTCGCGCCTTGCGACGACGGTCTCTACGAGCGAGTCGCCACCAACCACGCTCAGCGCCACTTCCCGCGCGAGCGGGTGACCGCGCTGCTCGCCGGCGCCGGGCTGGAATGCCTCGGCGTCTTCGGGGTGCGAGACGACGGCAGCCTGGAGTCGGAGTTGGCCGAGCCGCGGCACCTGAAGGCGCTGTACGCGGCCCGGCTCGCGAGCTCACGGGTGCACAAGCCGCGCCTCAAGCGCACCACCGATGCCGTGCGCTCGGCGGCCGGCGACATCTACATCCTGCGTCCGGGCGCGGATTCCGACCTCGTCATCGAGCAGCCGGACGAGGGCACCCGTGCCCTCCTCGCGGCGCTCGACGGCACGCGGTCCGCTGGGCAGCTCGAGCGTGACTTCGGACGCGAGAAGGTGCGCGACGCCCTGGGCGCCCTGGCGGAGGCCTCGCTCCTCGAGGACGCCTCGGACGACGAACGGCTCCCCGCGCGCGACCGCGCCCGCTACGACCGCCAGCTGCGCTACTTCAGCGACCTCGCCGCCGGCGAGACGCCCGTCTCGGAGTATCAGCGCCGGCTTCGGCAGGCGCGGGTCGTGATGCTCGGCGTCGGCGGGCTCGGCAGCTGGACGTCGTATGCCCTGGCCTGCTGCGGAGTCGGAGAGCTGGTGCTCGTGGACGGCGACCGGGTCGAGGAGAGCAACTTCAACCGGCAGATCCTCTACCGCGAGGGCGACGCCGGCGGGCTCAAGGCGGAGGTCGCGGCCGAGGCGCTGGCGGCCTTCGACTCCGCCTGCCG
>JBOGXT010000026.1:0-1606 GCA_050694635.1 Thermoleophilaceae bacterium | reverse complement strand
CGGGACGGATGAAAGTCAAGTCCTCTGGACTTCCCGACCTCCCTTCTGGCAGAGTCCCTCCCGGTGCGGGTGACGACGAGCTAAAGCGCAGGTTCTGGGGCTGATCCCTGCCGCGCTGCTTGGCTCTTTCGAGATGCCTTCAAGATGCGCGCCCCGGTGTCGCGCCCGCACCGCTTCTCTTCGGCTGCCAGTCGTCGACGAGCCGGCGGTAGGCCAACTCGAATTGTTCGGAGAGCTCGCGCTCGTGGCGCTGCTCTCGCTTGCTCGCTGCGGAGCCGGACCGCTGTCCGCGACGCGACGGATCGCCGGCGAGCAGCTCGAGCCGGCGCAGCTTGTGGCGGGTGAGCGACGGCCGCTCGAAGGCGTAGTCGGTCTCGTCGGTGAGCAGGTGCCAGAACAGCACGCATAGCTTGCGCGCGGTGGCGACGAGCGCGATCTGCGCACCTCGCCGGGCCCGCACCCGCTCGTAGAAGGCCCGCAAGGGGCCGGGCGTGCGGACGACGATCCAGCTCGCCTCGCAGAGCATGTGGCGCGCGGCCGGCGAGCCCTGCTTGGAGATGTGCCCGTGACGCGCCGGCGCCTCGCCGGACTGGCGAACGCGCGGGTCGAGCCCGACGTAGGAGACGAGCTTGCGCGGCGTCGGGAAACGCTCGATCGACCCGACCGTGGCGACGAAGGTCGCCGCCGAGACGAGGTTCACGCCCGGCACGCTCATCAGCCGGCGGATCTGCTCGGACGCGAGTGCAGATCGCGCCAGCACACGCTCTCCCTCTGAGACCTCCTGATCGAGGAAGTCGACCTGACGCAGGCAGCCCGTGACGGTCTCACGCTCGTCGTCGGGCAACTCGAGCGCCTCCAGCCATTCACGCCCGCGCACCCCGAAGACGTCGCTCATCGGCGGTTTGCCCTGCAGGTTGCGGGCGAGCACCGCGTGGAGCTCGTTCTTGGCGCGGGTGCGCTGGCGAACGAGCGCGGCACGGCGCGCCAGCCGACGCCGTAGGGCCCGCGTTCGCTCGTCGGGGCTCCAGACCTCGGGCAGAAAGCCGGCCGCAAGCAGCTCGCAGAGCGTCCGGGCGTCGAGCTTGTCGGTCTTCACCTTCGCCTCGGCGATCGCGCGCAGCTTGCGCGTGTTGGCGATCACGACGCGGCCGACGTGGGGCTCGATGAGTCGCGCTATCCGCAGCGCCGGCCCGGTCGCCTCGAGCGCCACCTGGTCATCAGTGCCAAGGCTTCGGGCGAAGCGCTCGAGCTCCCCTTGGCTGGTCTTGATGCGTGCGGGCGAGCGCACCTCGGCCCCGTCTTTGATCGCCACCTCGCAGAAGTCGCGGTGGACGTCCAAGGCGATCGATCGCATGTAGCCTCCTCTGGGTTGTTGTGGAGGAGACGCAGCGGGCGAAACGACACCGACGGATTCGTGCTCGCAGCACAACCGGACAAGTCGCAGGGGCGGCCATTGAGTAGGTCGGGCTCGCAGCCCATCCCGTAATGCGCGGCCTGCCCGTCTGCGTTCTCCCAGGGGCCCCTTGTTCCGGTGCGCCCGACGCTAGTTGCGCCGCCGGACGCCTGGCTGGGGCACCGGCCGTAGTTTCATGCCGGGAGTAGGCGA
>JBOGXT010000025.1:0-5897 GCA_050694635.1 Thermoleophilaceae bacterium | reverse complement strand
GGCTGGTGCTGACGGCCAGCGGCGGCCCGTTCCGCGGCCGTACCGCGGGCGCGCTCCGCTCCGTCACGCGCGACGAGGCGCTCGCCCACCCGACCTGGGACATGGGCGGCAAGATCACGATCGACTCCGCCACGCTGATGAACAAGGGACTGGAGCTGATCGAGGCGCACCACCTGTTCGGCCTGCCCTACGACCGCATCGACGTGGTGGTGCACCCGCAGTCGATCGTCCACGCGCTGGTCCACCTGAACGACGGCGCCTCGCTCGCGCACCTCGGTTACCCCGACATGCGCGTGCCGATCTCTTACGCGCTTCACCACCCCGAGCGCGCCGACGTGCCGGTCCGCGCGCTCAACCTGGTCGAGCTGGGCTCGCTGACCTTCGAAGCTCCCGACGAGGGCACCTTCGCCTGCCTGCGCCTGGCCCGCGAGGCGGCGGGGGCGGGCGGCACGGCGCCCTGCGTGCTGAATGCCGCCAACGAGGTGGCCGTGCACGCCTTCCTGCGCGGCGAGCTCTCGTTCACGGGGATCGCCCGCGTGATCGAGTCGACGCTGGCCGAGCTGCCGGCGCGGCCGGTGCGCCACTTCTCCGATCTCTACACGGCCGACGGCGAGGCGCGCGAAGTGGCGCGCGGGGTGGCTGCGTGAGGTTCTCTCACCAGATGATCCGGGCCGGATCCAGGGCGCGCAGGCGCTCGTCGGCGCTCGCTACGCGCCCCCCGTGCTCCAGTGCCGTGGCATAGATCAGGCGGTCGGCCGGGTCGCCCGGGAATTTGGCGGCGTCGAGCGACCCGGCTCGGACGGCGATCGCCACACCGGGGGCGACCGCGCGCACCTCGTGAGTCCTCAGGACGTCCGCGATCCAGACTCGGACCGGGCGGTCCAGCTCGATCCGCCCGCGCAGCACGAGGTAGGCGATCTCCTGAGCGCTGATTGTGCTGATGGCTCGGTCGGCCTCGGCCGCAATGGCATCGCGGGCGCCGTCGCCGAGCCGCTCGGGTTCGGCGGCCAGCCAGATCAACGCGTGGGTGTCGAGGACGATCACTCGCGCTCGACGTCCCACGGACCCATCGTCGCCCTCACCAGCTCGTCGTCGGAGAGGTGCAGCTTCACGCTGCCCGCCAGGTCCTTGGACCGCTCAGGCGGCTCGACGCGGGCGACCGGTCGACCGCGCTTCGTGATCACGAGCGACTCACCGGTCTCGGCGACCTCATCCAGCAATCGAAGGCAACGTGCTTTGAACAGAGTGGCGCTGATCTCTCTCATGACCATGGTCATAATACCATGGTCACATAGTCCAAGATCACGCCTCCTAGACTGAGTTCGGTGAGCTGGATCCTCGCCTTCGTCGGCTTCGCCCTGCTCGTGATCCTGCACGAGCTGGGCCACTTCTGGGCTGCCAAGGCGGTCGGGATGCGGGTCGAGAAGTTCTCGCTCTTCTTCCCACCGACGCTGTGGAGCAAGAAGCGTGGCGAGACCGAGTACGCGATCGGCGCCATCCCGGCGGGCGGCTACGTGAGGATCAGCGGGATGAACCCGTCCGAGGACCTCCCCGACGAGGTCCGGACGCGGGCGTACCACGCGCAGCCGGTGTGGAAGCGGATCGTGGTGATCGCCGCCGGGCCGGCGATGAACCTGCTGCTGGCGTTCCTGCTGCTGTTCGTGTTCTTCTGGGCGATCGGCCCGGAGACGGGCACGAGCCGCGTTGGCGACATCGAACGGAGCTATCCGGCCGCCGGTGTGCTGAGATCGGGCGACGAGCTGGTCGCGATCGACGGCAAGCGGGGCACGCCGAGAGAGCTGTCCGAGCGGATCGCAAGCCACGAGTGCCCGACCCGGGAGCCCAAGGAGGGCTGCGAGGCCGCCGCGCCCGCCCGGGTCATGGTCGAGCGCGACGGCCGGGAGCGTACCTTCGAGCTCACGCCGATCTACGACCCGGCGGCGCCCACCGGCGACCCGGACGACCCGCGCGGACGTACACGGCTCGGCTTCGCCTACGCCCCCGGTCCGCGCGAGCCGCTTCCGTTCGGCGAGGCGGCGGACGTCACGGTTGATCAGTTCTGGTTCATCACGAAGGCCACGTTGGAGCTCCCAGCCAGGCTGATCGACTCCGAGCAACGCCAGGAGATCTCGGGGGTGGTCGGCTCCTACGAGACGACGCGCCAGACGATCCTGAACGACGTCGCCGAGGTGATCGGCATCCTCGCGATCATCTCGCTCTCTCTGGCGATCGTGAACCTGTTCCCGTTCCTGCCCCTGGACGGGGGCCACATCTTCTGGGCGATCGTGGAGAAGATCAGGCGAAAGCCGGTGCCCTTCAGCGTGATGGAGCGCGCCGGGGTGGTGGGCTTCATGCTGGTGATCCTGATCTTTCTGGTGGGCCTCTCGAACGACATCGACCGGCTGTCGGGCGAGGGGTTCCGGGTGCGTTAGATTCCGCGCATGGAGGCCACTACGACCCGTCCCACCGGCCTTGGCGCCGCCACCGTCGCCGAGGCATTTCAGCTCACCGCGCGGGCGCATCCGGAGCGCTGCGCCCTTCGGTTGAAGGAGGACGAGTTCTCCATCACCTGGGCGGAGTACGCCGACAGGGTGCGGCGCACCGCCGCCGGCCTCGCCGGACTTGGCCTCGAGCGCGGCGGGGCGATGGGCATCATGCTCACGAACCGGCCGGAGTTCCACTGGTTCGACGCCGCGGCGCTGCACCTCGGTGCCACCCCGTTCTCGATCTACAACACCTACGCGCCCGAGCAGATCGAGTACCAGCTCCAGGACGCCGGGGCGCGTCTCGTCGTGACCGAGAAGGCCTTCCAGGACCGGGTCCGCGGGGTCGAGCACGTGATCGTCGTGGACGACGGGGGAGAGGTCGAGTCGCACGCGCGAGACGACTTCGACTTCGAGGCCGCCTGGCGGGCGGTCGAGCCGGACGACGTCCTCACCCTCATCTACACGTCGGGCACCACCGGCCCGCCCAAGGGCGTCCAGCTCACCCATTCGAACCTGATCGCGGCCGTGACCGGCTTCGACGAGGTGATCGCCTTCCCTGACGACGGCCGCGTCGTCTCCTGGCTGCCGATGGCGCACATCGCCGAGCGCGCCTGTTCGCACTACCTGCCGATGCTGCTCGGGTTCACCACCACCTGCTGCCCGGACCCGCGCCAGGTGGTGGCCTACCTGCCGGAGGTGAAGCCGACCTGGTTCTTCGCGGTGCCCCGCATCTGGGAGAAGCTGAAGGCGGCGATCGAGGCCGGCGTGGCGGCCGAGCAGGACGCTGCCCGCAAGCAGGCCACGGAGTGGGCGCTGGGGGTCGGCCTGAGGAAGGTGCGCGCCGAGCAGGCGGGCGAACCCGTGCCCGACGAGCTCGCCCAGGAGCACGCCAAGGCCGACGAGCTCGTGCTGTCCAAGATCCGCGCACGGCTCGGGCTCGACCAGGTGGAGTCGGTGAACGTCGGGGCGGCGCCCACGCCGCCCGAGGTGATCGAGTTCTTCCACGCCATCGGCGTCCCGCTCGCCGAGCTGTGGGGCATGTCGGAGACGACCGGCTACGGCACCTGCAACCCGCCCGAGAGGATCAAGATCGGCACGGTGGGCCCGGTCTCGCCGGGCGTCGAGATCAGGCTCGACGATGACGGCGAGGTGCTGATCCGCGGCCCGGTGGTCACGACCGGCTACCGCAACCAGCCCGACAAGACGCGCGAGGCGATCGACGACGAGGGCTGGCTCCACACCGGGGACGTGGGCGAGTTCGACGAGGACGGCTACCTGAAGATCGTCGACCGCAAGAAGGAGCTGATCATCAACGCGGGCGGCAAGAACATGTCGCCGGCGAACATCGAGGCCAAGGTGAAGGCGTCGAGCCCGCTGATCGGTCAGGCGATCGCGATCGGCGACGCGAAGCCCTACAACGTGGCCCTGATCACGCTGGACCCGGACGTGAGGCCGGGGTTCGTGGAGCAGCACGGCGAGGACGCCGTGGAGCCGGAGGTGCGGCGCGGCGTGGAGGCCGCCAACGAGCAGCTGGCCCGGGTGGAGCAGATCAAGAAGTTCAAGGTGCTGCCCGACGAGTGGCAGCCGGGCGGGGACGAGCTGACGCCCACCATGAAGCTGAAGCGCAAGCCGATCCACCAGAAGTACGCGGAGGAGATCGAGGCGCTGTACTCCTAGACCGGAGCCTGCACGTCGATCGATGCGTCCGCGGCGGCGGCCCGCAGTCGCTCGTCATACACGAAGAAGGGACCGAGCTCCGCGCCGAGTGACACGGCCGTGGCGAGGTGGATGGAGTCCAGCGAACGCAAGGCCACCGGGGCGAGCCGAGCGGCGGAACGCAGCAGGTCGAGATCCGGTGGGAGCAGGGTCACGCCCGCGAGCAGCAGCTCGGCACGGCGTAGCGCGTCTCGGCTGACGCGGGCAGCCGCCCGCACCGCCTCGACGACGAGCAGCGAGCTCGACACCCGGCGCGGCCAGTCCTCGAGCGCGCCCACGAGGGCGTCGCTCTCCGGCTCCCTGACCACCAGCTTGACGAAGGCGGAGGCGTCCAGGTAGGCGAACGTTCTCGCCGTTGCGTTCACTCGCGGCGCTCGGCCTCGAGCGCGTCGGAGGCGGGGCGGGCCCCGCTCCCCTCGGGCGGCGGGAGCGGCGGACCCTGGGCGAGGAGGTCGTCCTCGGCCGGGACCGCACCGCGCTCGATCACCAGGCGGCCGACCGGATCGGCGTAGCGGGGGGCGGGCACCAGCCGGGCCACCTCCTGGCCGCGCTCCGTGACCGAGAACGCCTCCCCTCGCTTGACCCGCGCCACGTAGCGGCTGAGGCTCTGCCGCAACTCGCGTATGCCCACGATGGAAGCCATGTGCGTCATTGTAGCTACTTCGTACGTCACTACCATCAGTGGCGCCTTGGCATCCAGGCGACAGATCGACGTCGGCGGGGTGAAGATCGGCGGCGGCGCTCCCGTCGCGGTCCAGTCGATGACCAAGACCGAGACCGCCGACTACGAGGCGACGATGCGCCAGATCCGGGCCATCGCCGACGCGGGCGGCGACCTCGTGCGCTGCGCCGTGCCGCGTGACGACGACGTTCGCGCTCTCGAGCGGATCGTCCGGGAGGCGCCGATCCCCGTGATTGCCGACATCCACTTCAACCACACGCTTGCGCTCAAGGCGATCGACGCCGGCGCCCACTGCGTGCGCATCAACCCGGGCAACATCGGCGGCCACGAGAAGGTCGGGGAGGTGGTCGAGAAGGCGCGCGCGGCGGGCGTCCCGATGCGCATCGGGGTCAACTCCGGCTCGCTGCCCAAGCACCTCCACGAGCTCGAGCGACAGAACGCGGTCGAGGCGCTCGTCACGGCCGCCACCGAGCACGTCGAGCTGATGGAGCGGCTCGGTTTCGAGGACTTCAAGGTCTCGATCAAGTCGACCAGCGTGCCCAACACGATCGCCTCGAACCGGCTCCTGGCCGAGCGGATCGACTACCCGCTCCACCTCGGCATCACCGAGGCGGGCACGAGGTGGGCGGGTTCGCTCAAGTCGGCGGTCGGGCTCGGCACGCTGCTCGCCGACGGGGTGGGGGACACGATCCGCATCTCGCTCTCCACCTTCCACGCGGAGGAGGAGGTCAAGGTCGCCTGGGAGATCCTCAAGGCGCTCAAGCTGCGCGAGCGCGGGCCGGTGCTGATCGCCTGCCCGACCTGCGGGCGGCTCCAGTTCGACATGGACACCGTCGTGGCCGAGATCGAGGAGCGGCTGCGCGCCTACGACGACCCGATCGAGGTGGCCGTGCTCGGCTGCGCGGTCAACGGGATCGGCGAGGCGTCCCACGCCGACTTCGGCATCACCGGCGCCAAGAACGAGGGGCTGATCTTCGCCCACGGCAAGCCGCTCCGGAAGGTGCCGCAGGACG
>JBOGXT010000024.1:0-11465 GCA_050694635.1 Thermoleophilaceae bacterium | reverse complement strand
CGCCCAGCTCGCGGGCGCGCCGCCGGCAGAGGCTGCAGCGGCGCGCATGGCGGGCGAGCCGCCCCTCGTCCGCCGACGTGCCAACACCCTCGGCGAGCCGCGCGATCGTCGTGCGCATGCCTGCGCAGCGGCGCCCCTCGGAGAGCTGTGCGTACTCGCTCTCGAGCCGCCGGCGGGCGCGGAACAGCGCGCTCTCGACGGAGGCCCGGGTGAGGTCGAGCCGCTCGGCGATCTCGCGATAGGAGAGGCCCTCGAGCTCGCGCATGACCAGGATCCGGGTGTGGACGTCGGAGAGCTCGTCGAACGCGCCGCGCAGGTGGTCGAGGCGCTCCTTGTCCACCAGCGCCGAGTCGGGCCCGGCGGCGCCGACCAGGCGGACGCGGTCGGAGGGGCGCAGCTGCTCGTCCGCGTCGACCGAGACCTCCTCGGCGCGGCTCGAGCGGCGCCAGTGGTCGATCGCGGCGTTGCGGGCGATCTCGAAGATCCAGGGCTTGAAGGCGATCTCGGAGTCGGTCGCGCGGATCCGGCGCAGGGCGGAGAAGAAGGCGTCCTGGGCCACGTCCTCGGCGCGGGCGGAGTCGCGCACCATGCGCCGCACGTAGGCGGCGATGCGAGGCTGGTAGCGGCGGTACAGCTCCTCGAACGCGCAGTCGTCACCGTCCCGGACCGCCTGGACCAGGTCGCGGTCGGCACTTCCCTCACGCGTAGCGATCATCCCTGCTCTTCCCCTGCCTCTCGCATCCTTCCGAGGGGAAGTATTTACCCAGGAACAGGGGTTTTGCAATCCTCCCGGCGCCCATGGCGCACCGGGACGACATCGTCGCTTTCCTCGACGAGCTGCTCGAGATCGACTCGTTCTCCGACTACGGGCCCAACGGGCTGCAGGTCCCGGGCGCGGAGGAGGTCTCGCTCGTGGTCACCGGGGTGTCGGCGCAGCGGGAGCTGTTCGAGCGCGCCGCGCAGGCCGGGGCCGAGCTGGTGCTGTGCCACCACGGCCTGTTCTGGGACTTCCACCCGCGCACGCTCGGGCCCGCGATGAAGGAGCGGCTGAAGCTCCTCTTCGACGCGGACATCTCGCTCGCCGGCTACCACCTGCCGCTCGACGCGCATCCGGAGGTGGGCAACAACGCGCTGATCTGCGCGGCGCTGGGGCTCGAACGGGGCGAGCCGCTGGCGGAGCACAAGGGCCGGGCGATCGGGTACATAGGGAGGTCGCCGGAGGGCATCCCGTTCGACGAGCTGCGCCGGCGCTGCGCGTCGGTGTTCGGGCAGGAGCCGTTCGTGTGGGACTCCGGGCCGGACACGGTGCACAGCGTCGGGGTGGTGTCGGGCGGGGCGCAGGGGAGCTTCCACGAGGCGATCGCGCGAGGCGTCGACGCGTTCCTGACCGGCGAGACGGCCGAGCACGTGATGGCCGAGGCGCGGGAGAACCGCGTTCACTTCATCGCGGGCGGCCACTACGCCACGGAGACCTTCGGGATCCGCCGGCTGGGCGAGCTGGTGGCCGACAGGTTCGGCGTGGAGCACAGGTTCGTGGACGTTCCGAACCCGATCTAGCCGCCTGATCTACGCAACCTGCGGAGATTGGCTTGCTTCCGCCTCACCAGCCGATACCCTCCAAGACAGGCCCAAACTCGGACTAGGAGGGGTAGGTACATGGCGATCCACCTGACGCCCACGGAGCTCGGTCGGGAGGCCGGAATGCACCGCCGCGAGGTCATCGCGAAGTGCATGGAGCTCGGGGTGCCGATCTTCCAGGGACGGATCGACAAGACGCTGTTCCTCTCGAGCCTCAAGGAGGCCGCGCACCGGAAGGAGCTGGCGAGCGCCTGACGGGGTTCGGGGGCGTGAGCCCCCGGCCATTCTCCCGGTAGAGTCCGCCCACCGCGGACTCGGAGGGAGACGACGATGGAAGCAGTTACGGCTGGTGCCAAGGCCGCCGGCACCGGTTCGAAGACGATCGCCGACCTGCTGCCGCTGGCGGTAGAGCGCTACGGCGACGCCGCCGCGCAGCGCTTCAAGGTCGGCGACGAGTGGAAGGACGTCTCCTACGCCGAGCTCGGCGAGGCGGTCAAGGAGGTCGCGCTCGGGCTGGTGGACCTGGGCATCGAGCCGGGCGAGAAGATCTCGATCCTGGCCCACACCCGCCCCGAGTGGAGCGAGGCCTGCTTTGGGATCCTGACCGCCGGCGGCACCCTCGTCACGATCTACCAGACGAACTCGCCCGAGGAGTGCCGGTACGTCCTGCACCACTCCGACTCGCGCGCGGTCTTCGTCGAGGACGCGGAGCAACTCGCCAAGATCCGCGCGGTCGAGGACGAGTGCCCGGAGCTGAAGCATGTGATCGTGATGGAGCCGGGCGACGCCGACCCCGGCGACGCCCTCACGCTCGAACAGCTGCGCGAGCGCGGCCGCGGCCGCGACGCCGCCGAGTGGAAGGCCCGCTACGAGGCCGTCGCGCCCGACGACATGTGCCTCGACATCTACACGTCGGGCACGACCGGCCCGCCCAAGGGCTGCCTGCTCACGCACGCGAACTACCGCGCCATCACCGACGCCGTCGTCGAGGAGGCCGTGCTCCAGGAGGGCGACTCCTCCTACCTCTTCCTCCCGCTCGCCCACGCGTTCGCGATCCTCATCCAGTTCGCGACCTACGACCTCGGCGCGACGCTCGCCTACTGGTCGCGCGACCCGAAGATGATCATCGCGGACATCGCGCAGGTCAGCCCGAGCTTCTTCCCCTCGGTGCCCCGCATGTTCGAGAAGATCTACACGCTCGCCACGTCGAGCATCGAGGACAAGGAGCAGCTGGCGAAGGCCGTCCAGGTCGGCGTGAAGGTGCGCCAGTTAAAGGAAGCCGGCGAGGAGGTCCCGGCCGAGCTCCAGGCGGGCTTCGACCAGGCCGAGGAGAAGCTGTTCAAGAGCGTGCGCGGCCTGTTCGGCAAGAACATCCGCGAGTGCGTGACGGGCGCGGCGCCCATCGCCCCCGAGATCCTCGAGTTCTTCTTCGCCTGTGGCGTACCCGTGATGGAGGGCTACGGCATGACGGAGACCTCCACCAGCGCGACCGTCAACCGCCCCGAGGGAAACAACTTCCGCTTCGGGTCGGTCGGGAAGGCACAGGCCGGCGTGGAGCTGAAGATCGCCGACGACGACGAGGTGCTGATCAAGGGCCCGAACATCTTCAAGGGCTACTACAAGAACGAGGAGGCCACCGAGGGCGCGCTGCAGGACGGCTGGCTCCGCACCGGCGACCTGGGCCGGATCGACGAGGACGGCTTCCTCTACATCACGGGCCGCAAGAAGGACATCATCATCACGGCGGGCGGCAAGAACATCACGCCGGCCAACCTTGAGAACGGCCTCAAGCAGAACCGTTGGATCTCGCAGGCCGTGGTGGTCGGGGACCGCCGGCCATACCTCGTGGCGCTGATCACGCTCGACCCGGAGGAGGCGCCGGCGCTGGCCGAGCACCTGGAGCTCGAGGACGCCGACCTCGCGGCGCTGGCGCAGGACGAGAAGGTGCGGGCCGCGGTGCAGAAGGCGGTCGACGAGGTCAACTCGCACGTCGGGTCGGTCGAGCAGATCAAGCGCTTCGAGATCCTCGACCACGACCTCTCGCAGGAGACCGGCGAGCTGACGCCCACGCTGAAGGTCAAGCGCAACGTCGTGCACGAGAAGTACGCCGGCGTGGTGGAGCGGATCTACGAGGCTGCCCGCTAACGTCAACCGGACGTTGGCCAGCAACGACCCCACCGACACCGGCGGACTGTTCATCGGGCGGCGTCCCGGCACGGCGCCGGTGCGCTACCGCGCGGTCGAGCCGTCGTCCCAGCGCCGGCGCGCGGCCGATAACCTGCTCGCCCACGCGCTGCTCGCGGTCGAGCTGGTCCTGTGCCTGTCGCTGTTCGGCCCCCAGCCGCTGGCCTGGCTCTGGGTCGGCTCGCAGGTCGACTACCTGACCGGCTACGTGACCGCGGGCATCGCGACGATCATGCTCGGCTGCCTGGCGTCGCTGATGCTGACGATGGCGGGCGCCAAGCGCGTCGACCACGCCTGGAAGCTCGTCCGCCGCGCCGCCGGGCACCACCAGGAGCGCGGTGCGCTCGAGCGCATCTTCGCCACCAGCGTGGCCGTCGCGGTGCTCGCGTTCACTGCCTGGCTCCTGATCGTCGAGGGCCCCGGCCCGAGCCTGGCCCCGAGCGACTAGAGGGGCGGGGTCGTGGGGTTCCGCGACTACTACCGCCAGTTCGACGACGTCGACGAGGCGAAGCTCAACCTCGAGCGCCGCGCGCGCCGGCAGGAGGAGAAGCGGCAGGCGCTCGAGCGGCAGCCCGACGTCGACCTGTCAGGCACCGAATGGCCCGACCTGCCCCACTCGGAGGTCGTGAACGCGGCGATCGCCCGTGCCCGCGGCCTCGTCAACCGCTACCCGGACCGGCACGCCGCCGGCGTGCGGCGGCTGCTGGCGGAGCGCCACGGCGTGGAGCCGGAGCAGATCGCCTTGGGGAACGGAGCGGCGGAGCTGCTGCAGTCGGCCGCGCTGGCGCTGCTGACGCCGGGCGCGGAGCTCTTGACGCCGTGGCCGTCGTATCCGCTGTATCCGCTGCTTGCCGCCCACGCCGGGGCGACGCCCGTGTTCGCGGCGAATGGGCTCGGCAAGGGGGTGGCGACGGAGCGCACGCGGGTGCTGGTGATCTGCAATCCCAACGATCCGACCGGCGCCTACCTGGCGTCCGCTGAGCTGCGCTCGCTGCTCGAGGGCCTGCCCTCGCACGTCCACGTGCTGCTCGACGAGGCGCTCGTGCACTTCCAGGACGCGGAGGACGTGGACGCCTGCCTGCGCCTCGTGGACTCCTTCCCGCGCCTGCTGGTGGTGCGCACCTTCTCGAAGATCTACGGCCTGTCGGGGCTGCGGGCGGGCTACGCGGTGGGGTCCGACCCGGAGCTGCTCGCTGCGGTTGCGCCGGTGCTGGGCGTGAACGCGCTGACCCAGGCGGCGCTGGAGCACGCCCTGAGGACCGGCGACGCCGAGATCGAGCGCCGCCGTGGCGCCGTGAGCCGGGAGCGTACGCGGCTGACCGAGGGGCTGCGGGCGCTGGGCGCGGACGTGACCGACTCTCAGGCCAACTTCGTGTGGCTGCGGGCGCCTGGCTTGAGCGGCGACGCGCTGGCGCAGGCCCTGCGGCGGCAGGGCGTGGTGGTGGCCCCCGGCGGCCCGCTGGGCGCGGACGACCACGTGCGGGTGGGGCTGCTGAACTCGGCCACCACGGATCGGGTGCTGCGGGCCTACGAGAACGTCGTGGCCGCCGACGACTGACGCCGCATCCCGGGTATGTGGGTCTCCTCAGTACTCGTATGCGGCATTGGGGCTACCCACACGCCACGATCGGGCGCATGGCGCCCCGGATCCTGGGGGCGGCGCGGCGGCCCTGAGGCCGCGGCGATTGCCGCCGCTAGGCCTCCTCCGACTGCCTCAGGAGCCCGGCCGTCGTCTGCTCGAGGATGCGCCGCCAGGAGGCGGTCCGCTCCCGCTCCTTCGCGAACTTTCGCACCACCTTGCGAACGCGGTCAGCCGAGATCTCGATGCCGTGCTTGGCGGTGATCGCCTTGATCTCGTCGTACTCGGAGGCGAGCTTCAGCGTGACCGACTCGAAGCCGTGGCGGGCGATCTCCACGCGGCGCGTGAAGTTGAGGATGTTCGTCTCGAACATCAGCTCGTCGTCGGGGTCCGGCTCGATCAGGATGATGTCGACGCCCGGGTAGCGCGCCTTCCACTGGCGGACCGCCTCGTGGAGCCGCTGGTGGGCGAGCAGCTTGAAGGCCTGGTAGCCGATCTGCGGAAAGCCCATGTCGCGCACGCGCCGCACGCGACTGCCCAGCATCGTCGGGATCACCTTCTGGAAGTCGTTCACGTACGGCACCAGCGGGTTCACCACGATCACGAACTGGGCGCCCGCCTCCACCGCCACGTCCACGTTGGTGGTCGAGCGCAGCCCGCCGTCGACCAGGTGGCGTCCCTTGATCTCGACCGGCTTGTAGACCATCGGCAGAGCCGTGGAGGCCGCCACCGCACGCGATATCGGCACGTCGTCCCACTCCTCGCCGCCGAGCACGATCCGCTCGCAGGTGTCGAGGTCGGTGGTGGGCAGGTAGAGCTCGTTCTCGAGCAGGCGGAAGTCGTTGACCCGGTCGGGGTCGCTCAGCACCGCCTCCAGGTAGCTCTCCATGCCGCTGCTGTCGTACAGGCCGGACGGCAGCGCCTCGGCAAGCCCTACGGCGAGGTCGATCAGCGAGGCCGAGCGGATGTGGCCGAGGAAGTTCCGCGTGAGGCCCAGCAGACGCAGCGGCAGCAGGGCAGCGCTCTGGGCGAACTCGAGCGCGTTCGGGCGCATCAGAGTGCCGCGGTCCACGTCCCTGAAGGGCGTGGGCACCTGTTGGTTGACCACCCGCATCATCTCCTCGGGGGTGACGCCGTTGGCGGTCAGGGCGGCCAGGAACGAGCCGGCGCTCGTGCCTACGTAGACGTCGAACTGGTTGACCGTGCGGTTGACCGCGAGCAAGTCGAGCGCCCTGAGCGCGCCGATCTCGTAGACGCCGCCGGTGAATCCGCCGCCGCCCAGGACCAGGGCCGTGCGCGAGCGCCGGCTGCGGCGCCGGCGCGGCTTGCCGCGGGTCTCGGTGCTCTTCTTGGACGGCTTCTGGAGCTTTACGACCTCGCCCATCCACCTCCGAGTATCGCATTCCGTGCGCACCCGGCCGAGCCGGGTGCTTCCGGCCCTCGCGGATGTCGATGCCAACCGCTCCGGTGGCGCCGTTACCGTGTTCCCTCTTTCCGGATGCGGCGCGCACTCCTCACCCTGCTCGCGCTGAGTGCCCTCGTGCCCGTGGAGGTCGCTCAGGCGGACCTCACGAGCTCGCTGACCCGCCAGATGCGCCAGGCGGGCAGCTTCTCCGGGGCGTACGTGACGAACCTGACCACGGGCGAACGGGAGTTCGCATGGCGGGCCGGGCGGCCGCGCGTCCTCGCCTCGAACACGAAGCTGTTCACGTCGGCGGCGGCGCTGGCCCGGTTCGGCACCGAGGGGACGCTCGGCACCGTGGTGCTGGGCGACGGCGCGCTCGACACCGAGGGCGTCTGGCGGGGCGACCTCTACCTGCGCGGCGGCGGCGACCCCACCTTCGGCTCGCGCAGCTTCACCGCCAGGTCGTATGGGGACGGGGCCACCGTCGAGGACCTCGCCGCCCTGGTCGACGAGGCCGGCGTCGAGCGCGTGACCGGGCGCGTCTACGGCGACGAGTCGAGCCACGACTCCCTGCGCGGCGGGCCGGACTCCGGCTACGGCGTGTCGATCTGGGTCGGGCCGCTCAGCGCGCTCTCGTTCAACCGCGGGCTCGCGAGCGAGGGCGGCCGCTCCTTCCAGGTCGACCCGCCCGCCTTCGCGGCGGCACGGCTCGATGCCGCGCTGGAGGCGCGCGGCATCCGCGTACGGCTGAAGCCGCGCGCTGGCACGGCTCCCGAGGGGACCACGGAGCTGGCGAGCGTCGAGTCGCCCCCGATGGAGACGCTCGTGCGGCTCACGAACAAGGCGTCCGACAACTTCTTCGCCGAGGTCCTGACCAAGGACCTGGCCATGCAGGCGCGCGGGGTCGGGACCACGGCGGCCGGCGCCAGGCTCGCGGCGGGCTTTGCGCGCCGGCTCGGGGCGCGGGCGTGGCTGGCGGACGGCTCCGGGCTCTCCAGCGCGAACCGCGCGTCGCCGTACCGCGTCGTGCGGCTGCTGGAGGCGATGGCCGGGCGCGATGAGTTCGAGACGTGGGAGGCGTCGCTGCCCGTGGCGGGCCGCGACGGCACGCTTCGCGACCGCATGCGGAGCGGCGCCGCCCGGGGGCGCTGCCGCGGCAAGACCGGCACGCTCTCCAACGTGAGCGCGCTCTCCGGCTACTGCACCGCCCGCTCGGGCGAGCTGTATGCCTTCTCGATCCTCATGACCGGCGTCTACACCCCCGGCGCCCGCCGGCTGCAGGACCGGATGGCACAGGCGATCGCCAGGCAGCGCTAACGCCGACGCAGCGGGGGCTGCGCGTTGCCGTCGCTCGGCGCGTCCTCCGGCAGCAGCGCGAGCAGCCCGTCCTCGTCGAGCACCTCGATGCCGAGCTCCTGCGCCTTGGTCAGCTTCGTGCCGGGGTCCGCGCCCGCCACGACGTAGTCGGTCCTCTTCGACACCGAGCCCGTGACCTTGCCGCCGGCGTTCTCGATCCGCCGCGTCGCCTCGGGCCGGGTGAGGTTCGGCATCGTGCCCGTGAGCACGAGCGTCTTGCCGACGAGCGGACCGTCGGCGGGCGGCGCCGGCCCCTCCTCCTCCATCTGCAGCCCGTAGTCGCGCAGGCGCTCGATCAGCTCCCGCGTGCGCGCCTCGCCCAGGGTCTCGTGGACCGTCTTGGCCATGATCGGCCCCATCCCCTCGACCCCCGTCAGCTCCTCCTCGGAGGCGGCGAGCAGCGCGTCCACCGAGCGGAGCTGGCGCGCCAGGTTGCGCGCGTTGACGAAGCCGATGCCCGGGATGCCGAGCGCGTAGAGCACCAGGTGGAACGGCTGGCGCTTCGAGGCCTCGATCGCCTCCGCCAGGTTGCGCCCCGACAGCTCCCCGAAGCCGTCGAGCTCGGCGAGCCGCTCGGCCGTCAAGTCGTAGATGTCGGCCATGTTCTCGATCAGCCCGATCTGGAGGAAGCGGCGCGCGTTCTCCTCGCCGAGGCCGTCGATGTCCATCGCCCCCACGAAGTGCTTGACGGCCTGGAAGACCTGGCCCGGGCAGCCCGTGCGGTTCGGGCAGATCGTCCAGACGCCCTCCTCGGGCTTGACCGTAGGCGTATCGCAGGCGGGACAGCGCTCGGGCGGCGTGGGCGGCGGGCTGCGGTCCTTCGCCTTCTGCGCCTTGGCCGTCGGCGAGACCACCTGCGGGATCACGTCGCCGGCCCGCATCACGATCACCTCGTCGCCGTCGCGCACGTCCTTGCGGCGCAGGTCCTCCTCGTTGTGGAGCGTTGCGAGCTTGACCGTCACGCCCGACACTTGCACCGGCTCGAGCTGCGCGAACGGCACCATGTGGCCGGTGCGGCCCACGTTCCAGGCCACGCCGCGCAGGATCGTGGTCGCGGTCGTGGGGGCGAACTTCCAGGCGATCGCGCCGCGCGGCTCGCGCCCGACCACCCCGAGCTGGCGCTGGAGATCGAGGTCGTCGACCTTGACCACCACGCCGTCGATCTCGAAGTCGAGCCGGTCGCGGCGCTCCTCCCAGGCCCGGCAGGCCGCGACCACCTCGTCGACCGCGTCGTGCACCTCGACGTCGCGGTTGACCCTGAAGCCGTGCTCGCCCAACCACGCGAGCGACTCCGAGTGCGTCTCGAACGAGAGGCCTTCGAGCGCCCCCACGCCGTAGCACCACATCGAGAGCGGCCGCGCGGCGGCCAGCTGCGGGTCGAGCTGGCGGATCGAGCCCGCCGCCGAGTTGCGCGGGTTTGCGAAGGTGGGCTCGCCGGCCTCGGCGCGCTGCTCGTTCAGCTTGGCGAAGGCGGCCAGCGGCATGTAGGCCTCGCCGCGCACCTCGAGCAGCGGCGGCGCGTCCTCGATGCCCAGTGGGATCGCCCCGATCGTCCGGAGGTTCTGCGTGACCTCCTCGCCGATCTCGCCGTTCCCGCGCGTGGCGCCCCGCACCAGCAGGCCGTCCTGGTAGACGAGCGAGATCGCGAGCCCATCGATCTTCGGCTCGGTCACGAAGCGCACGTCGCCCATCTCGACCCCCTGGCGCGCCAGGTAGCGCTCCGAGCGGAGCACCCAGGCGGCCAGCTCCTCCTCGTTGCGTGCGTTGGCCAGGGAGAGCATCGGCTGCAGGTGGCGCACCTGCTCGAACTTGTCGAGCGGCTCGGCGCCCACCCGCTGGGTCGGCGAGTCCGGCGTGCGCAGCTCGGGGTGCTCGGCCTCGAGGTCGCGCAGCTCGTTCAGCAGTGCGTCGTAGTCGGCGTCCGACACCTCGGGGTCGTCGAGGACGTAGTAGCGGTGGTTGTGGTGCTCGAGCTCCTTCCGGAGCTCCTCGGCCCGCTTGGCCGGCGTCTGCGACTTGGCGGGGCTCACACTTCCCGGGCGGCCGGGCGCAGCAGCGCCTCGAGGTCGAAGCTCGAGAGCTCCTCGATCCCCGCCTGATCGGTGAGGTCGAAGTGGAGCGGAGTCACCGCGATGTACCCGTCGGCGATTGCCGCGAAGTCCGTGCCCTCCTCGTATTGGTAGCCCGGCTCCCCCGTGTAGATGCGGTAGCTGCGCCGCCCGTCCTGCTCCCCGTCCAGCTCCATGCGATCGTGGTAGATGCGCTTGCCGAGGCGGCAGGCGCGCACGCCGCGGGCCTCGGTCGGAGGCGCGTTCACGTTCAGCAGCGTGCCCTCGGGCATCGGCACCCGCTCGAGCTCCTCGACCAGCCGGGCCACGAAGGCGGCAGGCTGATCGAAGTCGAGGTCTCCGTCGCCGCCCAGCTGCTGCGAGACCGCGATCGCCGGCAGGCTGAGCATGATGCCCTCGAAGGCGGCCGCGACCGTGCCCGAGTAGGTGATGTCGTCGCCCAGGTTGGCGCCGTGGTTGATGCCGGACACGATCAGCTCGGGCTCGAAGTCGATCAGGCCTAGCGCGGCGAAGCGCACGCAGTCGACCGGAGTGCCGCTGGTGGCGAAGCCGCTCGTGCCGTCGCCGAACTCGACCTCCTCGACGGTGAGCGGCTCGTGGAACGTGATGCTGCGCGCGGTGGCCGACCGGTTCGAGTCCGGCGCGATCACGGCCAGCTCGACGCCGGGCACGTCGAGCAGCGCCCGGCGCAGCACGTTCAGGCCGGTGGCGGTGACGCCGTCGTCGTTGGTCAGGAGGACCTTCATCGGGGCCGCGTCCAGGGTACTCAGTAGCGAACCGACTCCAGGTAAAGGCCGTGGGGCGGCGCCGTCGCCCCGGCCTCGCCGCGCGGCCGTCCTTCCAGCAGTCGGCGAAACCCCTCGGGGCTGACGCCGTCGAGCATCGTCCCGACGAGCACGCGGACCATGTTGCGCATGAAGGTGTCGGCCTCGATCACGAAGGCCAGCACATGCTGGCTTTCGTCGAGCCACTCGGCGCGCATCACGTCGCGCTGGAAGCGGACGTGGTCGGTGTCGGTAGGAGTGAAGGCCGTGAAGTCGTGCCGCCCTCTGATGGCGGCGGCGCAGTCGTCGAGCGCGGCGCGGTCGAGCGGGCGCGGCCACCAGAGCGCGCGGTCGCGCTCGAACGGGCTGCGCACGGGCCGGGTCAGCACCCGGTAGCGGTAGGTGCGGCTCCTCGCGTCGCAGCGGGCGTCGAAGCCGTCCGCGGCGGGGTCGCTCGCCAGCACGCCGACGTCGTGGGGCAGGACGCCGTTCAGGGAGCGTTCCGGCGCCGGATCGCCGGCGTGGCTCGC
>JBOGXT010000023.1:0-8124 GCA_050694635.1 Thermoleophilaceae bacterium | reverse complement strand
CCGACGTCCCAGCGGTCCCACGGCAGGTTCGGGTCGGCGCCGGCGTCGAGCAGCAGCGTCAGGATTCTCAGCCCCCGTCCCCGGGCGATCGCATGGTGCAGGCAATGGTGGGCGTTGACGTCGACGTCGCGGTCCAGGAACCACTGCAGGCCCGGAGCGTCTTCGAAGTCGAGCTTGTGGTTGACCAGGTCCTCATGCCCGGGCGCGTACAGCAGGTCGAGGAAGGCCGTGTCGCCCTGCTCGCACACGTGATAGAAGGCGTCCTCATCGGCCTCGGCCCCGCTCTCGACCAACAGCCGCGCGAGCGGCAGGTCCCCGCGCTCGACAGCGTCGAAGAGCGCCGTCATCTGCCCCTCGCCGCCCCATTCGACCGTGTGGCTGTTCGGATCGGCGCCAGCGTCCAGCAGCAGCCGCGCGCACCCGCGCACGTCGGCGGGCGAGCCGCTCGAGCGGCGCGTGAGCAGTAGCAGCGGCGCCAGCCCGTCGACCGGCGCCGTCGCGGCGCCCGAGTCCGCGTGCAGCACCGCGCTGAGGGCGGTCGGGTCGGCGAGCACCAGCGCCCGCTCGATCCCTTCTAGGCCACTGGCCTGCACGTGGTGGACGAGCTTGGGCCAGCTGTCGAAGCCGTACTCGCGCGCCAGCTCGTGCTGGGCTTGGTTCAATGCGATCCCGCGCTCCCGCCTGCGCGCTTTGGCCTGCTTGCGCAGGTGCTCCACCGATGGACGCTGCGGTAGATCCGGCACGGCGAACCTCCTGTCTGCCCGTGTCCGCGCCGGCGGGCCGAGGTCCGTCGTCTCATGAAGGCCTGCTGCCGGTGGGATCGTCCCTTCCCCGCGGACCGGGGGCGTCCGGCGACGCCATCCCAAATCTACCGCTACTCCCCACACGAAGTCGCGCGTGACTCGGCGGAACGCTGCCGGGTTCTCGAGCCATGGCAGGTGACCGATGCCGTCGAGGACAGTCAGCACCGCCTGCGGCAGTGCCCCCCGAGTGCAGTGGCGAAGGTCGACTTGCCGCTCCCCCCGTTCCCGATCACGAGCACGCGGCGCACGGCCTCACGCGTCCGATGGTCCTGGCAGCCAGCCTGTGCGCTGCGCCCACTCGTCGGCAGCAGCGATCGCCTCCCAGGTGAACGGCTGCTTCTCCTGGATGTAGCGCTCACGGTCTCCCGCGTGCCGTTCGGCCACGCCGTACTTCAGCTCGGCGTAGCGCTGCGCCCAGTCCGGATGCGTGCGCATGAAGTCTCGGAACAGCAGCGCGAGCTGCTCGCTGAAGCTGCCCGCCCGGCGCACGTGGAGATGGGTCCGGCGGGCACCAGGCGGCTCGCGGAAGTAGCGCTTGGTCCGCTCGAGGTTGTCGGCCCGGAAGACGTAGCCGAGTTGCTCGAGCGGGACACGGAAGGCGTCCGGCGGCTCCAGCGCAGCGACCGAGATCTGGACGTCGATGATCGGCTTAGCGGCCAAACCCGGCACCGCGCTCGAGCCGATGTGATCGATCCGCAAGGCAACCTCGCCCAGGGTCGCTCGGATCGCGCCGGACTGCTGCAGGAAACGCGTCGGCCATTGCGGGTCGTAGGCGACCACCTCGATCTGGTCCGTCACAGCAGCTCCTGCCGAACGAGGGCGAGAACGCGTCGGATGCCTTTCCTCGCCGATCGGCGCCGCGGGGTCGACCGTCCGCTGGCGCAGTGCTTGCTCGACAGCGCGGAGCGAAGGGTCGCGCTCGAGCGTCCATCGACCGGCAGCCGTCTTCGAACAGTGGACTCCCTCGATGCTGAGTCGCCAGATTCGACACGCCGTGAGGACCATCAGCTCCGCGTGGTCGGCGTCGTCGGTGAGGCGTTCCCACGTCGCGAGTTGCCGATCGCCGATCTCCAGCGCCCACTGCTTCGAAACGGTGCCGATGACCGCTTCCGGCGCGCCGCCGACGCGCTCCGGCCGTGCGCGCGAGCCATTGAGAACTCGACGACGAGGTCGGGCTCGTGGGCGACCCGCGTCTCGATCTCGCGATCCTGGCCTGGGCGGAGCACGAAAGCGGCCTCCATCGCCGGAAGTCTCGTCGGCGATCCGGCGGTCGTACGTGTCACGACTCGAAGGTCGATGCGACTTGGAGCATCCTTGCGGACTCGGTCGACGGCGTCTCCTAGCGCTGAAAGCTGGTCGTCGCTGAGCGGCGTTTCGACGATTGCGAGAAGGTCGATGTCGCTGCGGCCCGGCGTGAAGTCGTCGAGCGTGAGCGAGCCGTGCAGGAGGAAGGGAGCAAAGAGTGGACAGCCGATCTGGTCGTCGCGTCCTCGCAGCCAGTTCGCGAGGGCGGTGATCTCACAGCCGCCGTTGCCCTGGAGCCCGGCGACGAGCGCCATGCTGCCGTAGAAGACGGCGGCCGCCGCCGGCACGATGGTCACCGTCACGGCGACATGCGCGAGCGTCACGAGATGTCCCGCCCCGCCGAGCCGCAGCGGTGCGGCCGAGCGACGACGCAACGACATGAGCAGCGTCGCGACGATCGGCAGCGCGACGAGGCCGATCACCAGGTCGAGCCAGCCGGCCTCCCAGACCGCCACGGCGAGGACGATGAGCGTCGCACCGACGACGACGCGCGCCGCGGTCCCCCACCGGCCGGTGCGCCTCGACCGGGCTCCGGGGGCGACCAAGGCTCCGGCTGAGGCAGCGCGGTGCAGCATCAGCGGCCGTCCCAGCCGAGGTGCTTGATGACCTGTCGGTCAAGCCGGAAGGCCTCCTCGACGGGGTAGATGTGGCCGTCGGGGTGCGCGTCGGTCCACGCCGCGGTGGCTGCGATCGAGCTGAAGAAGTGCCCGTGGGCGCAGGTGGCCGTGCGCACGTCCGCCAACTGGCCGGGGGGCCTCACCGCGGACATGACGGCGTCGGGCGGGTCGACCCGCTGGACGCTGTCGGGCGTAAGCTCGATGCGGATCGCCTGGTCGGTCTTTGGGCAGGTGGACTCGACGAGGGCCGGGCGTCCGAGGACGACTGGGAGCATGAGCGTGTCGCTCGCGCACCACGCGAACAGGGTGCGCCCGTCGACGGTGAAGCGGTGGGTCGTGGGGCGTAGTGTGAGCGCGAGCCCGACCAGTCTTCCTTGGTCGTCGCGCTCGGCGCTGGTCTGGGCTCGTAGCACGGCCTCGACGTCTTCGACTGAGCATCCGGCGGCTGCGGCGAGCTGCTCGCTCGCCACGGGCTCGCCGTCCGACAGCAGTCGGATCGCATGCGGAAGAAGCTCCTGTCCCTCGACGCGGCCGATCAAGGCGGTGGTCTGTTCGACGTAGTTGGTGCTCATGAGCCTGTCCTCCTTCTTGGGGGTTGGCGCGATGATGCGGCCTGCCCCCGGGGGCAGAGTCAAGCGGCCTGTCGTCGCCGCCGCGGGTCCTGGCCGAACAGGTCGGCGCCGGGCCGGCCGGCGAGCGCGGCCGCGTGCTGAGCGCGGTACTCGCGGATGCGGCCGCGGACCGCCGCGAGCTCGGCGATCCGGTCGTCGATCCGTTTCTCGGCTTGGTCTAGGAGGGCGGCGAGGCGCGGCCCGATCGGCTCGTCCGGCCGGCTGAGGTAGGCGCTCCCCAGCTGGTCGATCTGCTTGATCGTGAGCCCGAGCGACCGCAGCGTTGAGACGACCTGCGCGCACCACAGGGCCGAGGCGTCGAAGAGCCGGTAGTTGCCCTCGCTGCGGCCGGCCGAGTAGATCAGCCCGAGCGCCTCGTACTGGCGGATGGCCTTGACCGACAGGCCCGTTCGGCGGGCCAGCTCGCCGACCGTCATCAGCTCATCGCCACGATGCATCAGAAACCACTGATACTTTACATCAGCGATGGCTGATGCAAGATTCGATCGATCCCCGTTCGCGCTCTCGGAGGCGCCGACCGAACCCGAGCTGGTCGCCAAGTACTTCCGGGCGCTCGGCGATCCGACGCGCGTTCGCATCCTCGAGCTCCTCCGCGATCACGACGAGCTGTCCGTGACCGAGATCGTGGTTCGGCTCGGCCAGTCGCAGCCGAAGGTGTCCAACCATCTCGCGTGCCTGCGCTGGTGCGGGTTCGTGCACACTCGTCGCGAGCACCCGACCGTCTTCTACCGCGTGGCCGACGAGCGCGTCACGCAGCTGCTGGCGCTCGGCCGCGCCCTGCTGGCCGACAACGCCGAACACGTCGCCGCCTGCCGGCGCATCGACGGCCCGGGCTGCTGATGGACAACGACCTGGCCATCGTCGGCTCCGGCGGCGGAGACACCGAGCACGAGGGGTGGTGCTGTCGAACTGCGCACGCTTGGTGGACGCCCTCGGGTTCCGAATCCTTCACCGGATCGAGTGGCCATAGCCGATCAGACCGCTGACGGTGAGTGTGCGTATAACGCTTTCGCCGCGGGGGCGCCCTGCCCAGCGAGATCGTCCGGCATGCCGAGCGCTACCCGCTTGCCACGCCAACGAGCGTCTCGATGCCCGGTAAGGGGAGATGGCGCAGGCTGACGAATGGCAGGGCTACGCCACGTCGACCCGATCTGGCAGCCGGGACAATCGAATGTGCCGGGTGGCGGAGCCTCACGAGACCTAACAGCAGCGATACTCGCCTGACGGGATGTGGGATGAGCGCATCAGCGTCGTCCGAGCGTTTGCGGACGCGATCACCGAGCGCGACGTCGAGGCGGCGCTCGAGCTCTGCCACCCCGAGATCGAGTTCTTCTCCCTGCTGGCACAGCTCGAGGCGAGCCCCTACCGTGGGTTCGCCGGCATTCGCAGGTACTTCAAGGACGTCGACGCGACTTGGGAGGAATGGCGAGTCGAGGTCGAGCAGCTGTTGTCCGCGCCGGACGGCCGCGTCGTGATCGTGATGTCCACGCACATGCGCGGCAAGGGGAGCGGGCTCCCATTCGCACAGCGAGTCGCAAACCTCTGGGAGTTCAAGGACGAGAAGCTCTGGCGCGCCACGCTGTACCGCGATCCCGCCGACGCAGTGCGAGCGACCGGAGCGCGGCCTCCCGGGAAGTAGCGGCCCGATTGGGTGCGGTACCGGAACCTGCGCGCGCTGCTCGCCGTCGCGATGGTCGCGGTGCTCGCCCTCAGCGCCGCCGTCGTGATCCTCGCGGGCGACCAGGGCGACGAGAGCGCGAGCCCCTCCGCGGCGAAGAGCGGGCTCACCCCGCAGGAGAAGCGGTGGGCCGAGTACAACGATGCGATCAGGTCCCTCACTCCGGAGCAGGAGGCCGCCCTCGCCATCCGCAGCAGGGCCAGCGGCCACTAGCCCCTCAGCCCGAGCGACGTTGCTCGACCTCAGCGGGCGGCCGCGGCCAGGAGCTTGGGCGCGACCTGTTTCTTGCGGCTCATGACGCCGGGCAGGCTCACCACGCCGTTGGCGGGCGGTTGGCCGAATGCACGCTCCACCGGTCCACGGTCACCGGTCACAAGCAGCTCGGTGCCCTTCCTGAGGATGTCGGTGATCATCAGGGCGTCCACCGAATGGCCCATCCGTTCCCGCCGGGCGTCGAGCGCCGCCAGCAGCTCGTCCCCGCGTTCAAGCAGCGACGCGCCGACGGTCTCGACTTGGGCGATGCAGATGGTTTGGCCGCCGGCCGCCTCGTACTCCTTGGCGTCGCGCGAGATGATCTCCTCGGCGGGCAGCCCGGATACGTCGGACGTCTCCTCGAACATCTGGCGTCCGAACTCGGTGGCGTCGAGCGCGAGCACCCGCTCGAGGTAGCCCACCACCGAGCGATCGCGCCCAGTGGCCGTAGGGGAGTTGAGGATGACGGTGTCGGAGAGGATCGCCCCGAGCAGCATCGTCGCCGTCGGCCGGCTGGGCTCCATGCCGTTCTGGCGGAAGCGCTCGATGACGAGCGTGGCGGTGGACCCCACCGGGTCGAAGGTGGCGGTCACCGGCACGGTCGTCTCGATCGAGCCGATGTGGTGGTGGTCCAGGATCTCCACGATCTCGGCCTCCTCCACACCCGGCACGCTCTGTGCCTGCTCGGCGTGGTCGACGAGCAGCACGCGGCGTGGTGTGGGGCCGACGAGATCCG
Organism: Thermoleophilaceae bacterium; assembly: GCA_050694635.1. GTDB lineage: Bacteria > Actinomycetota > Thermoleophilia > Solirubrobacterales > Thermoleophilaceae > JACVRW01. Next base: position 2,101 of record JBOGXT010000023.1, on the reverse strand, counting down.
AGCGCGTGACCACACCGATGGGGTGCCGGGCACGGTCTACCGCCAGAGCGGCGCCGTAGTGGACGTTCTTGACCTCGTCTGAGATGTCCGCCACGAGGTCCTCCGGGCCGACGGTCAGAGGGTCGCGATCCATCAGCGCGCTGCAGGGAGCGGCGAGCGTGATCATCCGCGCCGAGACGTACGTGTCGAGCGGTGACGACACGACCGCCGTCCCGCGCTCGCCCGCAAGCGCCAGGAGCTCCTCGGAGGGCACCGTCCCGTTGCTGGTCACGAGCAACGCCACGCCGCGCTCGATCGCGAGCCGTTGTGCCTCGGGCCGGTCGCCCACCACCACCACGTCACCGGCGGCGATTCGGCTCGGCGACCGGACATCCATGGACTGGGCCCAGACGCGGCCGGCGATCTCGCTCTCTTCCCCGGCGACCAGTTCGCCCTCCAGCACCCCGACCACGGCACTCACGGCCGTTGGCGCATCGACGAGGCTCGACACCTCGCGAGACTCGCGAATGTAGCGTCGGGCCAGCGCCCGCTCGGTCACCACGCCAACGAGCGCGCCCTCCCGATCGACGATCGGCATCAGATCGAGGTCCCCGCTGGCCATCGCCAGTCCCACCGTCCGCACCGGCTCCTCCTGGCGGGCGACCGCGAAGCCCTCCCGCATCACGTCGCACACTCGCAGCATCACGTGCCCCAGGAACTCCGGCTCAGTAGCCCCGCTGCGCTCCAGCACCCAGCGCGTCTGGACGTTCACGTCCCCCAGCCGCACCGGCACGTACTCGTTGCGCGGATCGAGCCGCCGCTTGAGCTCCGCATAACCGATTGCGGACGCGATCGAATCGGTGTCCGGACTCCGGTGGCCGGAGACGTAGATCACCCCCAACGCGGCCATGACGCGCAGGATGACACTACGATCGCTCGCGCAAGCCCGCCGTGCGAGGAGGAAGCGCATGCAGAGCACCGTGGAGTCGCTGTCCCGCAGCGCCTGGCGGCGCCCACGCTTCGCCTAAGTACTGCTGCTACTACGGCTTCGCGCGGTGCGCCGCCAAGCTCCGCTAGATGGGGCAGTCCTCAGGCGCCTCCGCCGGGATGAGCAGCGGCCCCTGCTCGGGTGCTTCGAGGAACGCGGCCACAAGGACCGTCGCCTCGTCGGTCGGGTTGAAAGCGGTGTGGACGTGGCCATGCCCGGGGTCGACAAAGGCGGTTCCCGCCGGGTACGTCCGTTCCACGCAGTCGTCAGCGCCGACGTAGACCAGCTCGCCGCTGGTGACGTTGACGATCACGGGGCCGCGGTGGCTGTGCCAGGGAAATCGCGCTCCGGGCTGCACGGTGAACCTCGCCGCGAGGGTGCGCGAAGGGTCTTCCACCTTCACGACCTTGCTTCGGTCGCCATCGAGCTTGATCTTGAACTTGACGTCCACGTCGTCGGTGAATACGGCGCGCCCGCTCAAGAGCTCGGCGGCGATCGGCGGCGGTGGCTGCTGCGCAGCCGACGACAGCACGTTCGCGCCGATCAGGAGCACAGCGATCAGCGCCGTCACCAATGCAGCTCCTCTGTTCCTGGTCATGTTGCTCATCACTCCCTTCGATGCTGTCGCTTCATCGAGGCGGCCTCAGGCGCCGACCGTGCCGTGCCGACGAGTCAGCGGACGTCGGCGGGCGAGCCCAGTGGCGGCCACCAGCACGATCAGCAGGCCGGCCCCCACGGTCGCGCCAAGCAGTGCAGACACCAGGTCGAAGCCGCCCGCCGAGGACGGGTCGTCGACGACCGCCTGCGGCTCCAGCGTCGGCCCGTAGTCCTCGCCGCCGCCGATTGGGCGGCCGCACGAGATGCGTTCGCTGCGGCACTGGAGGAGGACCCCGGCGATCCGAAGGCGCTCGACGGCCTGGGACAGTCCTTGTGGTGGCTGGGCGAGCGCGACGCGGCGATCGATCGCCGGCGGGAGGCGTATGCGGCCTGCCAACGCCGAGGCGAAGCCCGCAGTGCGGGGGGCCTGGCCACCTATCTGGCCGCGAGCACCGTATCGATGGGCGGCACGCGGCGGCCGCGGGGTGGCTGTCGCGGGCGCGGCGCCTGCTCGCCGGTGTGGGCACGGTCCCGGAG
>JBOGXT010000022.1:0-1521 GCA_050694635.1 Thermoleophilaceae bacterium | reverse complement strand
GATGTACACGCTCGGTGAAGTCCCGAGGCCAAATGCCCCCGTCGGGGAGCGGCAACTCGGCCGCCGACTCCGAGGTATGTCTCGAGCGTAGTCTGCCGTCCAGGGCAATCACTAGTGCGCGCCGGCGCGAGAGCGCTAACCGCAATGCCGGGTTACAGGAGAGGCGTTGGACAGGCCAGTCTCCACGAAGGTCACGACTGCGCGTTCCGTTAGAACACTCGTGTGTGGGAGCGGCCCTTCACAAGGAACGCCCGCATCTGCGGGCCGTTCTGAGTAGCGGGGCGGGATTCGAACCCGCGACCTTCGGGTTTTGAGATCTGGGGAGGGGGGTGCGCTGGGGTGGGATTCCGCTTTCTAGAGCGGTTTGGGTGCGCGTGAGTGGGGCTGGGCTGTGCTCAGAATGGAACCTTGAATGGAACCCCCGCCAACCCGGACCGAGGCGGTCTCATCGCGGGCCCTCGATGCCGAGGATCATCGCCAGTGCGCGTTCGACTTCGCCAAGCGTCTCGGGTTTCGCCTTGCCGATTCGGCGCAGCAGACGCCTGCGGGTCACCGCCCCGATGCCTCGACAAACCGCGCTCTGCTTGTCGATCCCTGCCGCGGGCGAGACGATGGGACGGAGCGGAGATGGGGCGCGCGAGCTGGACAGCGGCACGACGACGAACAGCTCGTCCTCGACACCCGTCGAGATTTCATCGACCGAGACGACGATCGCCGGTCGGTTCTTGCCGGGTTCGCCCTTGCGCGCCGCCCCAAGCGAGACGAGCCATACCTCCCCGCGCCGCGGCTCAGTCGACGCCATCGCCGAGGGCCGACTCCCACTCGCGCTCCTCGGCCCTGACCACGGGGGCGCCGGCATCGGCGAGGGACGCCTCGCGCTCGGAGCGAAAGATCGACTCGCGCTCGGCTTCCCGGGCTAGCTCCGCGAGCATCGAGGCGAGCGAAACGCCGCGCTTGCGCGCCTGCTCGGCGAGCAGGTCGCGTGTCTCACGGGTCACTCGAATCGTCGCGGTCTCGGCAGCCATGCTGGCCACAGGGTAGCGCCACGATGTGGCGCCACAACGCCGCTCAACCCTCCAGCTCCGGAAACCGCGCGGCGGGCTTCAGCTCGTTGTGCGCGCCCCGCTTGGAAGGGGCCCTCTCAGGACGCCACGCGCCTCGGCCGGAGCCGGTTCGGCAGAGCTGCGAGATCCTCGACCAGTTCGTCGAGCACGGCCTCCTCTTGCAGATTCCCGCCGCACGCGAGCATCGCCGCGACGAGCTCGGCATCGAGCCCTGACGCCGGTGGCCGCCCGTCAAGGGGCTGTACACGCTCGGCGTGGGCTGCGAGCGCCGCCCGGTAGCTCGGGGCGTCGTAGCGCCAGGGGCGAGCCCCATAGCGGCGCCGCACGAGCGCCGCGATGCGCAACCCCTCCCAGTCGAAGTCGCCGTGATAGCGCAGCTCGGCCCCTTGGCCGACGAGCACGGCGAGCAGCGCGTCGGCCGCGCTGCTCGGCCAGCCGCCGACGCAGACGAGCGGTG
>JBOGXT010000021.1:0-3941 GCA_050694635.1 Thermoleophilaceae bacterium | reverse complement strand
GGGCAGCGGCGACGCCAGCAGGTGCATGACCAGCTGCTCGTACGTCTGACCCGACGCGAACATGCCCCTGTGCGACAGGGACGCGGCCGGCAGCAGGCCGCGCAGCAGGTCGAGCGCCTTGGCCCGGATGGCGCGCCGGTGCGCCGCCTCGGGCTCGCCGTCGGGGCGAGGGAAGCTCTCGGCCGCCCACGCCTCGACGCGCGGCAGGGCCTCGGCGTAGGCGTCGAACAGGTGGTCCATCGCCGCGCCGTACTCGGGGCCGAGGTTGGGGTGGCGCCAGTAGCGGTAGCCGAGGCCCTCGCCCATCGGCGTGTGGTAGGGGATGTAGCGCGTGGACTGCTCCAGGTAGGCGGCCAGCCGCCCGCGCTGGAGCAGCTTGGTCATCACGTTCGAAACCCACTCGCAGGCGATGTGCGCCCCGCCGAGCTGGGCCACGGAGTCGTCCCCGTAGCCCAGGAAGATGCGCTCGTAGAGCTTGCGGGCGCGCTCGCCCTCCTCGCCGTCGAACGCCTCGGCTCTGCCCTCACCCGCGAACTCGTCGAGATAGAGCCGGCGCAGCGTGCCCTGGTAGCGCGAGTAGCGCGCGAACAGCGCTCCCTTCACGGTCTCCGGCAGGTTGACGAGCGCGAAGACCGGCCGGTCCAGGTTCGTGAAATGAGGAGTCAGCGCCTCGCGCTCGGCGTCCGAGAAGGTCTCGACCGGGTAGTCCATCGGCCGGGCCACGATAGCGCCGGCCCCGGCGGTGGGGCGGGCGCCGCTCAGGCCAGCCGATGGTCCAGCACGCGGTCGAGCCGGGCCGAGGTGGCGTCCACGGGGACCGCCTTCTCGAGCCGCATGGCGATCCGCCGGCCGTCGATCTCGAGCGTGGCCACCTGGTTGTCGAACCAGGGGCCGTCGCCGATCATGCGCCAGCGCACGCCCGGGTCGTCGACGCCGGCGGAGCGGGCGAGCGCCCTCGTGAACGCCTCGAACCCGCGCGACATGCCGAGCCGGATCACCCTCCGCTCCTTGCTCTCCAGCGGGTTCCGGTACGGCGAGCAGACCGCCTGGTAGACGTTCGAGCGCACCCCCGACCCGCGCCGGAAGGCCACCTCGTAGAGGTAGGCGTGGTGGACGTCGCCGGACAGGACCACGATCGAGGCCGGGGCGGGGCCGCGCTCGCCGGCGGCGACCGAGCGCAGCAGCTCCGCCATCCGCGCGAACGACTCCTGGAAGGCGGCCCAGTGCTCGAGGTCTGCGGTCTGGCGGGCCTTCTCGGCGAGGGGGCGGAAGGCGTCGCCCCAGGCGCCGCCCGCGACCGCCTCGCTCCATGCCTCCGCATAGTGCATGCCGGGCCCCAGCAGCCAGGGCAGCGAGGTGGCCACGAGCAGGTGGTCGTAGTCGCCGCTCACCTGCTCGGCCACCCAGTCCCACTCGTGCTCGTCGAGCATGGAGCGGCGCCCCTCGTCGAGCACCCTCCCGGCGCGGGAGTCGATCACCACCAGGCGCGTGCGGCCCAGGTTGCGGCAGAAGCTCCACCGCGTGCCGGAGGTCTCGCGGTCGGCCCGCCGCGCGAACTCCTCCAGGATCGACTCGGCGTCCTCGGCCCCCTTGACGAGGCGCAGCAGCTCGTCCTCCTGGTGGTCGCCCGGCGCCATGTTGCCGAGGTGCTGGTAGACCCAGTACGAGGCCAGCGCACCCTGTATGTGCCGGTTCCACCACTCGTGCTGGCGCATCTCCTCGAGCCAGGCCTTGGAGATGTTCCAGTCGTCGTGGACGTCGTGGTCGTCGAAGATCATCGCCGTCGAGAGCGTGGAGAGCAGCCAGCGGATGGTCGTGTCGCCCCAGCTCTCGCGGTAGAGCTGCCCGTACTCGTCGAAGTCGAGCACGCGCTCGCCGGGCGGGTCGGAGGGGTTGCGGCGCGTCTCTACGAACGCGCGCGTGGCGGGGGAGACCTCGTCGGCATACACCTGGTCGCCGAGCATGAGCAGCACGTCGGGCCACTCCTCCCGCGGCTGGTTGCGCATGCGCTGGGCGAGGGTGTGGAGGGCGTCGATCTCCCGGCCGCGCGGGTCCTCGTCCTTGCGCAGCGAGTACGGCGGCACGTGCGGCGCCGCCACGCGGCAGGAGCCGAACACCACCTCGAGCGTGCCCTCCTTGGGATATGTCCGGAAGGCGCTGGGAGGGAAGCCGTCGTCGACCGGCCAGGCCACGTCGCCGTCGAGGCGCACCTCGTACTCGTGCCAGGCGCCCCGCTCCAGCCGGCCGCAGCAGACGAGTGCGTAGTGGTGGTCGCAGACGCAGAAGGTGCGCTCCCGCGTGCCGAGCACCTCCACCTCGCAGGGCTCGTCGGTCTCGACCCAGACGACCGCCTCGGTCTCGCCGACGTAGCGCAGAAGTGGACCGAGCAGTAGCTCAGGCATGCTGGGGGAGCGTAGCCTTCCCCGGCGTGGAAGCGGAGCTGCAGGAGGTGGGACGCTCGATCCATGCGGCGATGCCGGGCCGGAGCCGCCATCCGCTGCGGGCGCTCGACCAGAAGGCGATGGAGCTCGCGTCACAGGACCAGCAGCTGCGCGCCGCGCTGTTTCGCTTCGTCGACGTCACGCCCGCCTGCCGCAACCTCGACGACGTGGCGCGGCACCTGGCCGCCTACCTGGAGGAGGTGGGGGACCGGCCGCCGCCGATCGAGGCGGCGATGCGCATGTCGGGGACCAAGCCGGGGCGGACGGCGCTGGGTGCCGCCGCGGCCGTTGGCGTCCGGCACATGGCGCACCGCTTCATCGTCGGCGAGACGCCCAGGGCGGGGCTCAAGTCGATCCGCCACCTGTGGGACAACGGCGCCGCCGTCTCGCTTGACCTGCTCGGCGAGGCGACCGTCACCCAGGTCGAGGCCGACCGCTACGCCGCCCGCTGCATGGACGCGCTCGAGACGCTGGCGGAGGCCGCGCCGCGCTGGCCCGAGCGCCCGGCGCTCGAGGCAGACTCGCTCGGTCCGCTTCCGCGCGTGAACCTGTCGGTCAAGGTCTCGGCGCTCAGCCCGCTGCTGCGCCCGGAGGCCCCCGAGATCGGCCGCGACGACGCCGCCCGCCGCATGCGCCCCCTGCTCGTGCGCGCAAAGGAGCTCGGCGCGCACCTGCACATCGACATGGAGTCGGTGGACACGCTCGAGGCCACGCTGGAGCTCGTCGTCGAGATGCTCGACGACCCGGAGCTGCGCGACGGCCCCTCCACCGGGGTGGTGATGCAGGCCTACCTGCGCGAGTCGCCCGATCAGCTCGAGCGCGTGATCGAGTGGGCGCGAGCCACGGAGCGCCGCCCGCCGCTCGTGGTCCGGCTGGTGAAGGGCGCCTATTGGGACCACGAGATCGTGGAGGCGCGTCAGCACGGCTGGACGCCGCCGGTGTTCGAGCACAAGGCCGACTCGGATCGCAACTTCGAGGCGCTCACCCGGCGACTGCTCGAGGCCTGGCCGTACGTGCGCCCGGCGATCGCCTCGCACAACCTGCGCTCGGTGGCCCACGCGGTGGCCGCCAACCGCGCCGCCGGCCGGGAGGACCGCGACCTCGAGCTCCAGGTCCTGCGCGGCCTCGGCGACGACCTCGCGGCCGCGCTCGCCTCGCACGGCATGCGGGTGCGCATCTACTGCCCGGTGGGCGACATGGTGGCGGGCATGGCGTACCTGGTGCGCCGCCTGCTGGAGAACACCTCGAACGAGTCCTTCCTCGGCGACCAACAGCGCGGCGTCCCGATCGAGGAGCTGCTGGCGGCGCCATGACCGCGACCGCCGCCTCGTCCGGGTTCCGCAACGAGCCCATCCTCGAGCTCCGCCGCGCCCCCGTGCGCGAGTCCCTCCTGGAGGCCCTCCGCTCGCTCGACGCTCGCCTGCCTCTGTCGGTGCCGATGCGCATCGGTGGTGACAGATTCGATGGAGACGGTGTGGTGTCCACGGATCCGGGTGCGCC
>JBOGXT010000020.1:0-3910 GCA_050694635.1 Thermoleophilaceae bacterium | reverse complement strand
CCCTTCACCAGCGGAATCCTGGTCGGAATCGGGGAGACGCCCGAGGAACGGACCCAGGCCCTGGAGGCGCTCGCCGGCGTGCACGCCGAGTTCGGGCATCTCCAGGAGGTGATCCTCCAGAACTTCGTGCCGCACCCGCGCTACTACGGGGCCGAGCCGGGGGAGATCGCCGACGAGGCTCAGCGGACGCAGGCCCACGGCGAGCCGGTGGCGCCGCCGGCCTGGGCCGACCCGGTCTCGCTCGACGACATGCGGCTCCTGGTGCGCGAGTGCCGGCGGCTGATGCCGGACGTGGGCGTCCAGATCCCGCCCAACCTGTCCGACTGGTGGCTGCCGCTGGTCGAGGAGGGTGCCACCGACCTCGGCGGGCTCTCAGCGAACGGGGACCACATCTCCCCCGAGCACCCTTTCCCCTCGGTGCACGTGATGCGCAAGCGCCTGGCGCCGCGCGGCTACGCGCTCACGGAAAGGCTCTGCGTGTACCCGCAGTACATGGACCCCGCGTGGCTCGAGCAGGGTGTGCTCGACGCGATCAAGCTGCGCTTCTGGAGCTTCATCCCGCGGCGCGGATCGGGGCGCCGGGAGGAGCGGGCGATCCGCCGGGAGATGGTGCCCGGCGCGGTCGCGCGCGCCCGGGACGGCGTGGCGCTGTCGCCGGAGGAGCTGACCGCGCTGTTCGCGGAGACGCGCCCGGAGGCCGTGGAGGACATGCGCCAGGCCGCCGACGAGCTGCGCGCCGAGCTGGCCGGCGAGACCGTCACGTTCGTGGTCAACCGCAACATCAACGTCTCGAACGTGTGCACGGTCGGGTGCGCGTTCTGCGGATTCGGGCAGGGCCGGCGCTCGCCCGACGCGTACGAGCACTCCGAGGCGGAGTTCGTGCGGCGCGTAGGGGAGGCCGTCTCGTTTGGGGCGACCGAGATCTGCATGCAGTCGGGCATCCACCCGGACTGGACGATCGACGACTATCTCGGGTGGCTGCGGCTGGCGAAGCGGACGGCGCCGGAGCTGCACCTGCACGCGTACTCGCCGATGGAGGTCGACGCGATGGCCGGGTCGCTGCCGCTGCGCGAGGTCTTCGAGCGGCTGCGCGAGGCGGGGCTCGGCTCCACGCCGGGGACGGCGGCGGAGGTGCTGCACGACGGGGTGCGGCAGCGGATCTCGCCGAACAAGCTGCCGGTGGCGCGCTGGATCGAGGTGATCGAGGCGTGCCACGCGGCGGGGCTGCGCTCGACGGTGACGGTCATGTTCGGCCACATCGAGGAGCCGTGGGAGCTGGCCGAGCACATGAGGGTGGTGCGGGAGCTCCAGGAGCGCACCGGCGGGTTCACCGAGTTCGTGCCGCTGTCGTTCATCCCCTTCCACACCCTGCTGGGGCGCACGCACGGGATCGAGGAGATCTCGCGGGAGGAGAACCTGAAGCACACGGCCGCCTTCCGGCTGGCGCTTGGGCGCAGCGTGCGAAGCCTCCAGGCGAGCTGGGTGAAGATGGGGCTGGACGCCGCGACCGAGGCGCTTCGCTGGGGCGTCAACGACCTGGGCGGGACGCTGATGGAAGAGTCGATCTCGCGGATGGCCGGGTCCGAGCACGGAGTGCGCCTCGAGCCCGAGCAGCTCGTGGCAGCCGCGCACGCGGCGGGCCGGCCGGCGGCGGAGCGGGACACGCTCTACGGGATCCGCCGACGGTACGAGCTGCCGGCGTTCGCCACCCCGTAACACCGATTTTGCAGGATGTTTACGGCCGTGCCCCGCAAGTGAGAGAGTCTCGCCAGCATGCGCCGGCGTGAGTTCATCGGACTCGGAGTGGGGGGCGTCGCCGCCGCGTCGCTCGGCGCCGTGTTCTGGGACGACGTGTTCAGCTCGGCCGCGTCGCGGCCGCTGCGGCGGGGGCTCCGCTACGGGCGGCTTCGGGCTCCCGACGAGCACGGCTTTCGCCTGCCCGAGGGCTTCCGCTCGCGCATCGTCGCGCGCGGCAAGCAACCCGTGCCGGGCACCGCCTACGTCTGGCACATCTGGTCGGACGGCATGGCGACCTTCTCGGTCGACGATGGCGGCCACGTGCTCGTCTCGAACTCCGAGACGCTCGATGGCGGCGCCTCCGCGATCCGCTTCGGTCCCGACGCGGAGGTGAGCGACGCGTACCGGATCCTGTCCGGCACGACGCAGAACTGCTCGGGCGGCGGCACGCCGTGGGGCACGTGGCTCTCCTGCGAGGAGGTCGGGCAAGGCCTGGTGTGGGAGTGCGACCCGTCGGGGCGCCTGCCCGCGGTCCCGCGCCCCGCGCTGGGGACCTTCAAGCACGAGGCGGCGGCCGTGGACCGGCGCGGCCGGCGGGTCTACCTGACCGAGGACGTGGTGGACGGCGGCCTCTACCGCTTTACCCCTGCGCGCTGGCCCGACCTCTCCCAAGGCCTGCTGGAGATCGCCCGGGTACGGCGCGGCGGGCAGGTGGAATGGATCGATGTGCCGGATCCGTCGGCGGCTCGGGAGGAGACGCGCCGCCAGGTGAAGGGCGGCACGCGCTTCAAGCGCGGCGAGGGGATCTGGCTCGAGGGAAGGACGCTTTTCGTCGCGACCACGGCGGATCACCGCGTGCACGCATACGACACCCGGCGCGAGCGCATCCGGGTGGCCTACGACGGTCTCGCCTCGCGAAGCGCGCCGCTGCTGCGCGTGGACCAGATGACGGGATCGCCGGCGGGTGAGGTGTTCGTGTGCGAGGACATCGCCACCGAGGAGATCGACATGGGAGTGATCGCGCCGAACCGGACCGTGTCGCGGTTCCTGTCGGCGACCGGCCCGCAGCACCGGGGCTCGGAGCTGACCGGGGTGACGTTCGACCCGAGCTTCACGCGCATGTACGTCGCGTCGCAGCGGGCGTTCCCGGAGAGCGACCTCGAGCCCGGCCGGGGGGCGATCTACGAGATCACCGGCCCGTTCCGGCGCGCGGTGCCCGGCGCCGCTCAGCGGAACAGGTCGTCCTCGCGGGGGCGGCGCAGGGCGGCTCCGCCGGGTCCGTCCTCGGCCGTAACGTAGCGCTCCAGGCCTCGGACCAGGACCGCGGGCTGGCGCGAATCCTTCGTGCGAACGAGGTCTGCCGCGGCGGCCACGGCGTCCGCGATCGCGATCGAGGTGGCCCGTAGCTCGCGCCCGTAGGCGTCCGGGCGTCCGATCCACGGGTCGAGCGCCCGAAGGCCGGCGACGCCGATCGCCACGTCGGTCTGTCCCAGACGCCAGGCGCGCCCGAAGGAGTCCGCGATCACGACGGCCGGCCTCGTGCCGCGAGCCGCGGCCAGCCCCTCGCGCAGGCCGCCGGCCGAGGCGTCCGGGTCCTCTGGCAGGAGAACGAGCTCGCCCGGGCGCGATGCGTTCGACTGGTCCACGCCCGCGTTCGCGCAGACGAAGCCGTGACGCGTCTCGCAGACGAGCACGCCGTCGCGCGCCCGCACGATCCCGGCCGACTCGTCGAGCACCGCCTGGACGAGGCGCGGGTCCTTTCGGTGCTCGGCGGCGAGGACGCGTGCCCGCTCGCCGGGCTCGATCTCGTCGAGCGATCGAACGCGGCCCTCTGCCTTCGAGACCACCTTGTGGGCGACCACCAGCACGTCGCCGTCCGCGAGGTCGGCCGGAGCGGCGTCCGCGAGGAGGGCGGCGAGGTCGTCGCCCGGCCGAACGTCCGGCAGAGGTGGAAGGGGACCCACGGCGAGGGCGTTGAAGGCGGGCACGCGGGAAAGGCTAAGCGCGGGGAGGGAGGCGGCCGGGTGGAAGGGACGGACGGCCCGCTCAGGCCGGCACGGCCGAGTGGCGCAGGCTGCGCTCCAGCTGGCGCAGCGCGCCTCGCGTCGAGGGCGCCTGCCCGCGGCGGCCCGCCAGCGCGGTCGTCAGCGCGGCCAGGTCGTCGCGGGTGTCG
>JBOGXT010000019.1:0-2406 GCA_050694635.1 Thermoleophilaceae bacterium | reverse complement strand
GGAAACTCCTTCGCCGCAAGCGCCCGGCTCGGCCGGGTGCGCGGTTCATTGTCACAGTGTAGGGCTGTGGAAGCCGCTTCGTTCCAGGTCAAACGTGACGGGATCGCCCTGTCCGGCGAGCAGGCCGGTGAGGGGCCGCCGATCGTGCTCCTGCACGGGCTGTCCGCCACCAGGCGCAACGTCGTGCAGGGTTCGCGCCACCTGATCAAGCGCGGCTACCGCCTCATCGCGTACGACGCCCGCGGGCACGGCGCCTCCTCCCCCGGCCCGGGCTACGAGTACGGCGACCTCGTCGAGGACCTCGAGGCGGTGCTCGCGCACCTGGGGGTCGAGCGCTCCGCACTCGTGGGGAGCTCGATGGGCGCGGCGACGGCGATGGCCTTCGCGCTCGAACACCCCGAGCGCGTGGCGGCGCTGGTGCAGATCACGCCTGCCTACACCGGCTACGCCCGCACGGCGGACGTCGACACCGAGACCTGGGAAGAGCTCGCCTCCGCGCTCGAGCGCGGCGGGGTCGACGCGTTCGTCGAGGTGGCGCAGCCCGACGGCATCCCCGAGAAGTGGCGCGAGATCGCGCGCGAGGCCACGCGTCAGCGGATGGAGCGCCACGAGCACCCTGAGGCCGTGGCCGAGGCGCTCCGTCAGGTGCCTCGCTCGATCGCCTGGAAGGGCCTTGACCGGCTGGGCGAGCTCGAGGTCCCGGTGCTGATCGTGGGCTCACGGGACGAGGCGGACAGCCTCCATCCGCTCGCCGTGGCACAGGAGTACGAGCGCAAGCTGCCGACGGCCGAGCTCGTGGTCGAGGAGAAGGGCAAATCCCCTCTCGCCTGGCAGGGGGCCCGCCTGTCCGGGGCGATCGGCGAGTTTCTCGAACGGGCGGGCTACCCGCCGTCGTAGAGCACGCTTCCGAGGCGCACGATCGTCGCGCCCTCCTCAACCGCCACCTCGTAGTCCTGGGAGGTCCCCATCGAGAGCCGCTCGAGGCCGTGCTCGGCGACCAGCTCCGCCAGGCGGGTGAAGTGGCGCCGGCTGTCCTCCGGGTCCTCCACGAACGGCGGCATCGTCATCAGGCCGGTGACCGGGCAGGGGCTGCCCTCGATGTAGGAGGCGAGCTCCGAGGGATCGACCCCCTCCTTCGAATCCTCCCCGGCCACGTTCACCTGGATCAGCACCTCATGCGCGGGATTGCGCTCCAGCCGGCGCAGCGCCGACTCCGAGGCGATCGAGTGGATCAGGCGCACGTTCGGCGCGATGTCCTTCAGCTTGCGGCTCTGGAGCGCGCCGATGAAGTCCCAGGTGAACAGGTCGCGGTGGCGCTCCTGCTTGGCCAGGAGGTCCTGCGCGCGGTTCTCCCCCACCAGCTCGATGCCGGCCTCGGCCAGCGCGGGCAGGTCGGCGGCCTCGACGTACTTCGTGGCGGCCAGCACCTCGACGTCGGGCCCGATCCGCTCGCGCACCCGCTCCAGGTTGCGCCGCACGGTCTCAGCGTCCATCGAGCACGACGATCCCCGCTTGGCGCCCGGTGAGGCCGTCGTCGCGGCGGTGCGAGAAATACAGGTCGGGGTGGCAGCTGGTGCAGCAGTCGAGGTACTCCACCTCTCTCACGCCGGCGGCGGCCAGGCGGGCGTCGATCACGCGCCGGAGGTCGAGCATGCGGCCGTCCGCTGCGCCGCGGACGTCCTCGAAATGGGTGAGCACCTCCGGGCCGACCTCGTAGCAGCAGCCGCCGATGCCGGGCCCGACCGCCGCCGCCGGGGGCCGCTCGAAGCCCTCCACGGCGCGCTCGACGATCCCGCCGGCCAGCGGGCGCCAGCCGCAGTGGAGCATGGCCGCCCGCCGCCCGTCCGAGAGGGCTACCGGGAAGCAGTCCGCCACCAGCACGAGCAGCGCCAGCGCGCGCTCCGCGGTGAGGTGGCCGTCCACGCGCGGCAGCTGCTTGCCGCCCGGCTCGGCGTAGACGTTCTGGGGATCCGGGCCGTCCCAGTCGCGGAGGTCGTTGCCGTGCACCTGCCACCCCATGACGACCCGCTCCGGCTGGACCCTCGTCGCGTGCGCGAGGCGACTCCGGTTCTCGGCCACGTTGGTCGGGTCGTCGTCGGTGAGGATGCCGAGGTTCAGCGAGCGGTAGGGCCCGTTGGAGACGCCGCCGTTGCGGGTCGAGAAGACGGCGCGGGCGCCGGGCAGCGGCAGCTCGTCGAAGAGCTCGCTCACGCTCAGGCCCCCTGCCGCGCCAGCTCGAGGGCCGTCTCGAGCTCCTCGTCGCGCCCAGCCACGAGGCCGTCGAGCTTTCGCCTCAGCGTCTCCTCCAGGGCCCGGCCGATCGCGGGCCCCTCCGCCACGCCGGCCGCGAGCAGGTCGGCGCCGCCGATCTCGAGCCCGACCCGGCTGAGCTCGGTGGCCCAGCGC
>JBOGXT010000018.1:0-4330 GCA_050694635.1 Thermoleophilaceae bacterium | reverse complement strand
GTCCGGAGCCGGCCGTGCAGGGCGCCCACCCGCTCGAAGACGACCTCGGAGGCGGCCTGGGCCTGCCCCTTCGTGGGCTCGTCCACCTGCTCGAAGCGCAGCGGCTCGCCGAACTGGACCGTCACCTTGGGGAACTGGAGGCGCTTCCAGTTGCGCGCCCGCTCGGTGCCGGCGATCGCGGTCGGCACCACCGACGCGCCGGACTCGAGCGCGAGCCGGCCGAGCCCGTGCCGCGGCTTGCCGAGCTCGCCCGAGCGGGAGCGGCCGGCCTCGGCGTACATCACGACGACGTCGCCGCGCGCGAGCACAGCGTGCGCGGTCCTGAACGCCTCCTCGTCGTGGTGACCGCGCCGCACCGGGAAGACCCCGCCGTGCGTGAAGATGAACCGCATCGGCCGCTGGAACAGCTGCGACTTGGCCATGAAGTGCACCTTTCGGCGCAGGTAGACGGCCACGAAGAAATGGTCGAGGAAGGAGAAGTGGTTCGGCGCGACGATCGCCGGCCCGTCGGCGGGGATCCGGTGGGAGTCGATGCAGCGCGCGCGGTGGAGCAGCAGCAGGTAGGGAGTGAGCACGAGCCGCACAGCCTCGTAGGCCCAGTCGGGCCGCCGGCCGCGGGTTCGCTCGTGGAAGCGCGCGAAATGCTCGGCGGGGCGCGGATCCTTGTACACCTGCTCCTTCATCTGCGCCTTCTACCCCGTCCGCGCCCGCGTAGTTACGTCTATATGGTGCCGCTCCGTGGCGGACGTCGAAGCCCATATCACCGGTACGGTTTGGAAGATCGAGTGCCAGGTCGGCCAGGAGATCGCCGAGGGCGACACGGTCGTGATCCTCGAGTCGATGAAGATGGAGATGCCGGTCGAGGCCGAGGACGACGGGACCGTCAAGGAGATCGTCTGCCAGGAGGGCCAGTCGGTCTCCGAGGGCGACACGCTCGTCGTCCTGGAGTGACGCCTGAAGCCAACCGGGGGCTCACGCCCCCGGCCCCCCGCTGATGCATGGCCGGCCCAAGCTGACCCTCGACGAGCCCGCCGAGGGCGTCGCCCGGCTGACGATCGACAACCCGGACCGGCGCGGGGCGCTCGATCACGAGCTGCTCGACGCGCTGGCGGGGCACGCCCGTACGCTCGACGCGCGCTGCCTCGTGATCCGCGGGACGGGGGCCGTGTTCTCGGCCGGCTACGACATCGGCAACCTGGAGGATGCCGAGTTCGAGGAGTCCGCCGAGCGGCTTGTGGCGCACCCCTTCCACGACGCGATCGAGGCGCTCGAGGCGTACGAGTATCCCGTCGTCGGCGAGATCAACGGGCACGCCATCGGCGGCGGGCTCGAGCTGGCGCTCACGTGCGACATCCGCGTGGCGGCCCGCACCGCGCGCTTCGCGATGCCGCCGGCCAAGCTGGGCCTGATCTACTCGCACACGGGGCTGCGGAAGTTCGTCGACGTGTGCGGGCCGGCCAACACGGCCGAGCTGTTCCACGTCGGCGAGGCGGTCGACGCCGAGCGCGCCCTCGCGATGGGGCTGGTGAACGAGGCGGTCGACCCCGGCGAGCTCGAGGGTCGGGTGCTCGAGCTGGCGAGCCGGATCGCCGCCAACGCGCCGCTCTCCCTCGCCGGCAACAAGCGCGTGATCCGCACGCTCCGCACGCAGCCGCTGCCGCGCGAGGTCGAGCGCGAGCTGATCGAGCTGCGCGAATCCTGCTTCCGCTCGGAGGACTTCCGGGAGGGCGTGAGGGCGTTCGCCGAGAAACGAAAGCCGCGCTGGCAGGGTCGCTGATGGGCAACCAGGGGCGGCCCGGGCCCACTCCGTCCGGGCGAGCGCCTACGGTGCCCCCAGCGTGCCGCCGCTCATCTCCCAGGAAGAGGCGCTCCGGCTCGGGCGGATCGAGGACCACGCCGAGATCGAGGCGCTGGTCGAGCGTGCCTGGCGCGTCCGCCTCGAGCGCTTCGGCGACTCCACCGACATGTGCTCGCTCGTCAACGCCAAGTCGGGCGGCTGCGCCGAGGACTGCGGCTTCTGCTCCCAGTCGCGCTTCGCCGAGGCGGACACCCCGATGCACGCGATGATGACGCCGGAACAGATCCTCGAGCACGCGCGCGCGGCCGAGGCGGCCGGGGCGCACCGCTTCTGCATGGTCACCCAGGGCCAGGGGCTCTCGAAGCGCGACTTCCAGAACGTGCTCGACGGCGCGCGCCTGGTGGCCGAGCACACGAACCTCAAGCGCTGCGTCTCGGTGGGGCACATGTCCTCGGCGCGCGCACACGCGCTCAAGGAAGCGGGCGTCCAGCGCGTCCATCACAACGTGGAGACCGCCGAGAGCTACTACCACGAGGTGTCCACGACCGTGCGCTACGAGGGCCGCCTCCGCACGATCGACGCCGTGCGCGACGCCGGCCTCGAGACCTGCGTCGGCGGCATCCTCAACCTAGGCGAGTCGCCCGAGCAGCGCGTGGAGATGGCCTTCCAGCTCGCGGAGGTCGAGCCCACCAGCGTGCCGATCAACCTGCTCAACCCCCGGCCCGGCACCAAGTTCGGCGACCGCGAGCTGATGGACCCGTGGGAGGCGGTCAAGTGGGTCGCGATCTTCCGGCTGATCATCCCCGGGGCGCTGTTTCGCCTCTGCGGCGGGCGCAACGAGAACCTCGGCGACGGCGAGTTCCAGAAGCTCGCGGTAAAGGCCGGGCTGAACGGCGTGATGATGGGCAACTTCCTCACCACGCTCGGCTCGGAGCCGGAGTGGGACCGGCAGATGTTCGAGGAGCTCGGCCTGAACGTGGCGCGCCAGGACGACAACGGAGCGAACCCGCGACCCGACAACCGCTCCGGCTGGCTCGAGGGCGAGAGCCCGCGCACGCCGCTCGACGAGCTCGTCGACTCGCAGGAGGAGGCGAACTTCTGGAACCCGGCGGTGCAGCTGCGTCACAGGAAGAAGTCGGCGGTGCCGCCCCGGCCGGATGGAGCCGCCAACACCTTCCCCGAAGTCGTCCAAGTCGAGCCGCGAGAACCGAGCATGCCAAGGACGCAGGGTCGAAGGCTTGGTGGGCCAAGCCGAGACCCGAGGACGCCGGCAGGCGAAGGTTCTCGCGGATCGGAGGCCGCATGACGGAGATTGAGGAAAGACTGCAGGAGATCCGCGACCGGGGCCTGTACCGCAGGCTGCGCTGCGTGTCCGGGCCGCAGGGCCCGCGCGTGCTGCTCGACGGGCGCCCGGTGCTGCTGCTCTGCTCGAACAACTACCTCGGGCTGGCCGACCATCCGCGCGTGCGCGAGGCGGCCGCCGAGGCGGCCATGCGCTACGGCGCCGGCTCCGGCGCCTCGCGGCTGATCTCCGGCAACATGACCATCCATCGCCGGCTGGAGGAGCAGCTCGCCGCGTTCAAGGGCGCCGAGACGTGTCTCCTGTTCGGCTCCGGCTTCCTCGCGAACGCCGGCGTGGTGTCGGCGCTCGCGCGCGAGGGCGACGTGGTCTTCTCGGATGCGCTCAACCACGCCTCGATCGTGGACGGCTGCCGGCTGTCGAAGGCGGAGACCTTCGTCTACGACCACTGCGACGTCGACCACCTCGAGTGGGGGCTGCGCCAGGCCGAGGGCCGCGGGTCGCTGATCGTGACCGACGGCGTGTTCTCGATGGACGGCGACGTGGCGCCGCTGACCGAGATCGTCGAGCTGGCGCAGCGCTACGACGCGCGCGTGATGGTCGACGAGGCGCACGGGACCGGCTGCGTCGGGCCCGGCGGGCGGGGGCTCGTGGCGGCGCTGGCGCTGGAGGACGAGGTCGATGTGGTGGTGGGCACCCTGGGCAAGGCGCTCGGCTCGTACGGCGCGTACGTGCTGTGCGACAAGCCGATGGCGAAGTACCTGATCAACACGGCGCGCACGCTGATCTTCTCCACCGCGCTCCCGCCGCCCGCGGTGGCGGCGGCGATCGCGGCGCTCGAGCTGCTGCGCGAGCAGCCCCGCCGGGTCGAGAAGCTGCAGCGCAACAGCCGTGTGCTGAGGGAGGCGCTCGGGGAGTCGGGGCTGCCGGTCACGGAGGGCGACACCCCGATCGTGCCGCTGATCGTGGGCGACGCGCGGGCGACGGTGGCTGCCAGCGACCGGGCGCTCGAGCGCGGCATCTTCGCCCAGGCGATCCGGCCGCCGACCGTGCCGGCCGGCACTTCGCGGCTGCGGCTGGCGGTGATGGCCTCGCACACGAAGTCCGAGCTGCGCGAGGCCGCGCGGGTGCTGCGTGCATGCGTGCGGGTAGGGCCTCGCGCCGTTCCGGATGCGCAGGTCTTCGACGGCCTCCGCGACGCCGCCTAGTTGCGCGGCGTCTTCGTCACAGGC
>JBOGXT010000017.1:0-3953 GCA_050694635.1 Thermoleophilaceae bacterium | reverse complement strand
GCGTACGCCCGGCAGCTCGACCTGAGGCGCTAGCTCGACGCCTTCGCCTGCGAGCGCTCGGCCGCGGTCTCGAGCACGCCGAGCAGCTCGCCGACGCGGCAGACGAGCAGCTTCTCCTCCTCGACCTCGACCCAGACGCCGGCCGAGGCGGGGAACACCACGTGGTCGCCGGGCTTGACCGGCATCTTCACGCCCACGTGGCCCCACCAGTCGAGCCCCGGCCCCACCGCCAGCACGATGCCGTGCTGCGGCGGCGTCTGGTGGTCGCCCGGCGGCAGCAGCAGGCCGGAGCGCCGCACCCGGTCGGGCTCGAGCTCCTTGATCACCACCTGGTCGAAGAGCGGCCGAAGCTGCTGTCGCATCCCTCCTGAGGATAAGCCTCCGGGCGCTCTACGATTGGATGATGGCCGACGAGGCTCGCTCCCCCGACCCGCGCACACCGCTGCCGCCCCGCGATCCCAAGCGGGGCGACGTGCGCGTCGAGCGCGCTCCGCAGAGGCCGCCGATGCTGCCGTGGAGCCTGCGCCGCTTCCTCACGATCCTCGCGGTCCTGTTCCTCCTGAACTGGCTGATCGTCGCGATCTTCGCGCCGGCGGAGAAGCGCATCCAGGTCCCCTACAACCCGACCTTCCTGGAGCAGGTCCGCGACGGGAACGTAAAGGAGATCTCCTCGCGTGGCGACACCGTCCAGGGCGAGTTCAGGGACCAGGTCAAGTTCGAGGGCGACGAGGCCAAGCAGTTCGAGACCGAGATCCCGACCTTCGCCAACGACCGCGAGCTGTCCGAGCTGCTCGAGCAGGAGGACGTGAGGATCAACGCCGAGCCGCCCGACAGCCGCTCGCTGCTCGAGACGATCCTCTTCTCGTTCGGCCCGACGCTGCTGCTGGTGGGGCTTTTCATCTTCTTCCTGCGGCGCGCGGCCGGCGCCGGAGGCGGCGGGGCGGGCGGCATGCTCGGCCAGTTCGGGCGCTCCCGCGCCAAGCTGGTCGAGGCCGAGACCCAGACCGTCAACTTCGACGACGTCGCCGGCATCGACGAGGCCGAGAACGAGCTGGTGGAGGTCGTCGACTTCCTGCGAAACCCGGACAAGTACGCCAAGCTGGGCGCGCGGATCCCGCGCGGCGTGCTGCTCTCCGGTCTGCCCGGCACCGGCAAGACGCTGCTGGCGCGGGCGGTGGCGGGAGAGGCCGGCGTGCCGTTCTTCTCGGCCTCCGCGTCGGAGTTCATCGAGGCGATCGTGGGCGTGGGCGCGTCGCGGGTGCGCGACCTGTTCCGGCAGGCCGAGGAGGCGGCGCCCGCGATCATCTTCATCGACGAGCTCGACGCGATCGGCCGTGCCCGCGGCGGCAGCGGCGGTGTCCTCAGCGGCCACGACGAGCGCGAGCAGACGCTCAACCAGATCCTCACCGAGATGGACGGCTTCGATCCGGCGGCAGGCGTGATCGTCCTCGGGGCGACCAACCGTCCCGACGTGCTCGATCCCGCCCTGCTGCGCCCCGGGCGCTTCGACCGGCGCGTGGCGGTGCAGCCGCCGGACAGCGCGGGGCGGGAGATGATCCTGCGGGTCCACAGCCGCTCCGTGCCGCTCGACGACGACGTCGACCTGGCGCGGATCGCCCAGAGCACGCCGGGCATGGTGGGGGCCGACCTGGCGAACCTCGTCAACGAGGCGGCCCTGCTGGCGGCGCGGCGCGGGCACGCGAGGGTGACACGCGCGGACTTCACCGACGCGCTCGAGAAGATCGTCCTCGGCGCCGAGCGCAAGATCGTGCTGGGGGAGGAGGACCGCCGGCGGATCGCCTACCACGAGGGTGGGCACGCGATCGTGGGCATGCTCACGCCGGGCGCGGACCCGGTGCGCAAGGTGTCGATCATCCCGCGCGGCCAAGCGCTCGGCGTGACGCTTTCGACCCCCGAGGACGACCGCTTCAACTACTCGGAGGAGGAGCTGCGGGCGAAGATCCGCGTATCGGCCGGCGGCCGCGTGGCCGAGGAGGTCGTCTACGGCAGCGTGACCACCGGGGCCGAGTCGGACATCCAGCAGGTCACCGGCATCGCGCGGGGCATGGTGGCGCGCTGGGGGATGAGCGATCAGGTCGGCTTCGTTACCGTCACGCCGCAGCAGGGACAGAGCCTCCTGCTGCCGGGCGCGGAGCCGGTCTCGGAGGCGACCCAGGAGCTGGTCGACGCCGAGGTCCGCCGGATCGTGGACGAGGAGCTGGACGCCACACGCCGGCTGCTGGGCGAGCACCGCGACAGGCTGGACGCGCTCGTCGAGGCGTTGCTCGAGCACGAGACGCTCGACGAGGTCGACGCGTACGGCGCGGCTGGGATAGACCGCAGCGCTTCGCCGGCGTCCGCGTGACGGGGACTTACCCGCCGCCCCGCAAGCCAAGCTTGCGCTGCGGCGTTAACGCCGCTTCTCGGTCTTTCGCTCCATCAGCGCCAGGTCGGCGGCGGCCAGCAGGTCCTCGGCGGTGCCGCCCGGCTCCAGCTCGGCCGCGGCCCAGGTCAGCTCCAGTGCGCGGCCGTCCGGGCCCTCGCACTCGCGGCTGACCGCCTCCGCCATGCGGCCGAGCACCTGCTCGGCGGTGCCGCGGTCCGCGCCCGGCATCACCACCACGAACTCGTCGCCGCCCCACCGGAAGCAGCGGTCGCTGACGCGGACGGAGCGCTCCATGGCGCGGGCCACATCGCCCAGGCAGCGGTCGCCCTCGAGATGGCCGTAGCGGTCGTTGACGTGCCGGAGGTTGTCCACGTCCACCAGGCCGACGCTGAGCGGAGCCCCCTCGCGGGCGGCCCGAACGCTCTCGACGGTCAGGGCCTCGTCGAAGGCGCGGCGGTTGCCGAGGCCGGTCAGCTCGTCGACCCGGGCCAGCCGCCGCGCCACCTCGGCGCCCGCCTCCCACCCCGCGCGCTCGCGCCTCACGCCCGCGAGGTACGCGGTGAGGAGCACGCCGAGCGCCACCAGGATGAGCGCCTCCGCGGCCATGTCGGCGACCGTCTCGGTGTCCGTCCCCTGGTAGGCCAGCGGCAGCGCCAGCGCGGCGACCATCGTGGCCAGGTGCGTGAGCGCCCGCCGCGGCGGATGCGCGGCCCCCGTGCCGAGCCAGAGCACGAAGAGGTCCTCGTAGGCGGAGGAGCCGCCGCCGGCCAGGTAGTTGAGCAGGGCGATCCCGGCGATGCCCGCGTAGGCGATCACCAGCAGGTCGTCGAAGCTCGGCTCGCGCTGCCGGAGCGCGAGCGCGCCGGCGATCGCCACCAGCCCCAGCCCGGCGGCGATGGGCCAGCCGGCGTCGCCGATCTGGTCGTCGACCGGCTCGAACGGCAGAAAGGCGAGCACGAGTAGGCCGCACAGCCCGAGCAGCCCGGCCTGAAAGCGGCGCGACGTGGCCAGGTCGGCGCCGGCGTAGGGATCGTGCGAGTCCACTCACAGCCTCCTTCGACCAGTGTGGCATCGCATACCCTGCGCGCTCCATGATCGAGTTGATCGATCGCGCACTTAAGGAGGATCTCGGCGAGGGGGACGTCACGACGGCGGCCGTGGTGCCCGCCGGAGCGCGGGCGCGCGCGCGGATTGAGCAGAAGGCGCCCGGCGTGCCGGCCGGACTGCGGGTGGCCGAGAAGGTGTTCGAGCGGGTCGACCCGGAGCTGCGCTGGCACGCCCACGCGCGCGAGGGGGAGTGGCGCGAGGGCGGCCTGCTGGCCGAGGTGGCGGGTCGCGCGGCGTCGATCCTGGCCGCCGAGCGGGTGGCGCTCAACTTCCTCGGGCGGCTGTCGGGCATCGCAACCGCCACCGCGCGCTACGTCGAGTCGGTTCAGGGCACCGGCGCGCGCATCCTCGACACGCGCAAGACGACGCCCGGGTGGCGGAAGCTGGAGAAGTACGCCGTGCGCGCCGGCGGCGGCTACAACCACCGCATGGACCTCGCGACCGCGGTGCTCATCAAGGA
>JBOGXT010000016.1:0-1756 GCA_050694635.1 Thermoleophilaceae bacterium | reverse complement strand
GCAGGTCCCCGAGCAGGCCGGGCGCGCTCACGCCGGGCGGGCCTCCACGGTAGGCTGGATCGCGATCTCGCTGTTCAGCGTGTTCGCGATGAAGCAGTGCTCGTGGGCGGTGTGCACGAGCTTTCGGACGCGCTCCTCGCTCGCCTCGCCGCTCAGCACGATGCGCGGGCGCAGCGTGATCTCCGTGATCCGCACGGGCTGCTGGTCCTCCGGCATCACGGCCGTGACGTCGTCCTCGTACTCGACGACGTCGAGGCGGGCCTTGGACGCGAGGTGCAGGAACATGAGCATCTGGCAGGACGAGGCGGCCATCACCACGAGCTGCTCGGGGTTGAGGACGGCCGGGTCGCCCTGCGACTCGCCGGTCGTGAGCCGGACCTCCTGCTCGGCGGGCGGGGCGGTGGCCGAGTGACCGCGGTCGTAGCTCTCCCAGCCGAGCCCCGTCGAGCCGGTCCAGCGCAGGCGGGTCGCGTAGCGGTGGGTGGGCATGCCCGGGAGCCAGTGTCGCAGGTGGCCCAGAACGCGGAAACGGCTCCGCATCTTGCGGAGCCGTTTCCTGA
This sequence comes from Thermoleophilaceae bacterium, assembly GCA_050694635.1. GTDB lineage: Bacteria > Actinomycetota > Thermoleophilia > Solirubrobacterales > Thermoleophilaceae > JACVRW01. The sequence goes on along the minus strand of JBOGXT010000016.1, from coordinate 1,196 downwards.
GGGAGGAGTGATGCGTATGTGGTTGTGTGAGAGGAAGTTCTGTGTTCAGGCGGGTCGCGTCGTGTAGCGCGTCAGCGCGGTCACGAGCAGCGCCGCCACTCCGGCGATCCCGAAGACGAGGCCGGCCGTGCCCTCGTCCGCCAGCCCGAAGACCACGCCGACCAGCACGAGCCCGAAGCCGATCCCGCGGTCGTACTCGGCCTGGGCGGAGACGGGTAGGCTGCCTCGACCGCTCGGGTCGGTGCCCGCCAGGCCGAGCGCCACCATCAGAACGCCGATCCCGACGCCGGTGACGAGCGCCGCCGACGTCAGCTCGAGCGCGAACGGGGCGGCGATGAGAGCGAGGCCCGTGGTCATCAGCACGCTGGATCGCGTGGCGAGGCTGAAGTGGCGAGACGAGGTCATCGCGCCTTTGAGGCTACGCCGCGGGTGGGCGGGATGTGTGATGTGGGTCACAGAGCGACCGCGGGTACTCTCCGCTGACCTTGAAGCGGCGGCTAGACACGCTGCTGGCCGAGCGCGGGCTCTACGAGACCCGCTCTCGCGCGGCGGCGGCGGTGATGGCGGGAGACGTGCGCGTCGGCGACCGGCCGGCCCGCAAGCCGGGCGAGCTGGTGGCCGACGACGCCGAGGTGCGGGTGGCCGAGCGGCCCGCGTTCGTCTCTCGCGGCGGCGTCAAGCTCGCGAACGCGCTGGACGCCTTCGGCTTGGACGTGGCCGGCCGCCGCGCGCTGGACGTGGGCGCCTCGACTGGAGGGTTCACGGACTGCCTGCTGCAGCGGGGAGCCGAGTCGGTGATCGCGCTCGACGTGGCGTACGGCGAGCTTCACTGGGCGCTGCGGCAGGATCCGCGCGTGGTGGTCGTCGAACGCAGCAACGCCCGTTCGCTCTTGCCTGGGGACCTGCCCTACGCGCCCGACCTGATCGTGGCCGACGTCTCGTTCATCTCGCTGGCGAAGGTGCTGCCGGCGGTGCTGCGCTGCGCGGAGGGGCGCTTCGACTGCCTGGCGCTGGTCAAGCCGCAGTTCGAGGCCGGGCGCGAGCGGGTCGGCAGGGGCGGGGTGGTGCGCTCGCCCGAGGACCGCCGCGACGCGCTCGTGTCGGTCGGGACCTGGGCGCGCGACGCGGGCTTCGACGTGCTCGGCTTCGCGTCGTCCGGCCTTCCGGGCCCGGCGGGCAACCGGGAGAGCTTCGTG
>JBOGXT010000015.1:0-2168 GCA_050694635.1 Thermoleophilaceae bacterium | reverse complement strand
ACGCCGAGCGGCTCTCCGCGCTGATCCGCGAGCTGGGCGGCGAGGCGCCGGAGGGGCGGCCCCCCGAGGAGTACGCGTCGTCGTTCCCGCTGATGCGCACCGAGGCGGAGGCGCTGCGCTTCGCGGCCGACCTGGAGGAGCGCCTGGTACGCGCCCACCTCGACGCGCTGCGCTCGCTGCCCAGGGAGGACCAGCGCCGCGCGGTCGCCGAGATAGCCGCGGACGAGGCGGAGGACCTGGCGGTGGTGCACGCGGTGAGCGGCGAACCGGCCGCGCCGTTCCCGTTCGTGACGGGCACGCAGTGAAGGAGGAACGCACCCCCCTCCCCAGCCGCCGTCAGGCGCTCGCCGGGGGCGCCGTGGCCCTCGTAGGGGGCGCCGCCGCGGCCATCCCCCTCGCCCGAGCGGCCGCGGCGGCCGCGCCCCTCGACGTCGACCAGCTCGAACGTCTTCTGGCCCTCGAGCATCGACTGGAATCGGCCTACGAGGCCGCCCTCGCCCGCGACGCTCTCCAGCCCAGCCTCGGCGAGACCCTCCTCGACCACGAGCGCGAGCACGTCCGCGGCCTCGAGCAGGCCCTCCGCGGGCGGCGCCGCTCCCCGCGCGCCACCGTCCCCCCGCCCCGCCTCGGCGCAGCGCTCGCGAGCCGGCCAGCCTTCGCCCGCTTCGCGATCGACCTCGAGACCGAGACCGTCCGCGCGTACCAGGACGTCCTCACCACGCTCCGCAACGACCGGCTGCTCCTGCCGCTCGGCTCGATCATGGCCTCGAGCTCGCAACACCTGGTGGCACTGCGCCAGGCCGCCGGCGAAGACCTCATGGGCTAGCCTGAGCAACATGCTCGCCTTCATCTCGGCACCGGGCCCGCTCGAGCTGCTGGTGATCCTGGGCATCGCGCTCATCGTGCTCGGCCCGAAGAAGCTGCCCGAGGCGGCCCGCTCGGTGGGGCGCGGGATGCGCGAGTTCAAGGAGACCCTGCAGGGCGGGGACGACTACGACGACGACGACGACGAGGACCGTCCCCGGACGAAGCCGGTCCCGTAGCGGCTACCAGAAGGAGCCGGTCTCGAGGACGCCCTCGGCCTCGAGCTGCTCGATCGTCTTCGAGTAGACGCCCGAGCTCAGGTACTTCCAGCCGTCGTCGGGCGCGACGAAGACGATGTTGCCCTCGTCCAGCTCGTTCGCGATCCGGACGGCGATCGACGCGATCGCCCCGCTCGACACCCCGAGGAACAGCCCCTCCTCCTCGAGCAGCCTCTTGGTCCAGACGACCGAGTCGCGGTTCGATACGAAGATCTTCCGGTCGAGCAGCGACAGGTCGAGGATCGGCGGGATGTAGCCGTCCTCCAGCGACCGCAGCCCCTGTACCAGCTCGCCCTGCAGAGGCTCCGCGGCGACGATCAAGGTGTCCTCGTCCTCCTCCTTGAGCCGCCGCGCGTTCCCCATCAGCGTGCCGCCCGTGCCCAGCCCGCCCACGAACGCGGCGACGTCGTCCAGCTCCTCGAGGATCTCGACCGCCGTGCCGTGGTAGTGGGCGTCCGGGTTCGCCTCGTTGCCGTACTGGTACGGCATGTAGTAGGAGGAGTCGGCCGCGGCCATCTCCAGCGCCTGCGCCACCGCGCCGTTCGATCCCTGCTCGCCAGGCGAGTACTCGATCTCCGCCCCGTACATCCGAAGCAGCTGCGTGCGCTCGGACGTGACGTTGTCCGGCATCACGGCCTTGACCGGGTAGCCCTTACGCGAGCAGATCATCGCCAGCGAGATGCCTGTGTTCCCCGAGGTGGGCTCGAGGATCGTCTGCCCGGGCGAGATCAGCCCGTCCTGCTCGGCGCTCTCGATCAGCGAGCGGGCCACCCGGTCCTTGACCGAGCCGGTCGGGTTGTAGCTCTCGAGCTTGGCGTAAATCCGCACGCCAGGCTTCGGGCTGAAACGGCGCAGCTCGACGAGCGGCGTGTTGCCGATCGCCTGAACGATGTCGCCGTACTTTCCCCCGCACGGCCTGGTGTCGAGTCCCGGCTCGAGCACTTCAGAAAGTGTAGTACGGTGCCGCGCCTTGTTCGATGGGCAGGTGCTCCTCACCGGCTACCCCGGCTTCATCGGCCGGCGGCTGGCCGACCGCCTCGCGGAGGCCGGCGCGCGCGTCACCGCGCTCGTCGAGCCGCGCATGGC
>JBOGXT010000014.1:0-3053 GCA_050694635.1 Thermoleophilaceae bacterium | reverse complement strand
CGGGCGGGCGCCTCGCCGGGCAAGGATACGCGAGCCATGCGGCGCCGGAAGGTGGCCACCGACAGCGCCGACTGGAAGCGCGCGGCGCCGCCGGTGGGCAGCACGTGGTTCGAGCCGGCGACGTAGTCGCCGAAGGCGGTCCCGGCCCCCGGCCCCACGAACAGGCAGCCGGCCCGGCGCACGCGGTCGGCGAGCGCCTCCGCCTCGGCGCCGACCAGCTCCAGGTGCTCCGGGGCGATCTCCTCGGCGAGCCGCAGGCCGGCGAGCGCGCTGTCGACCTCGATCAGCTGAAGCTCGGCGTCCGTCACGTCATCCCGCTCGATCACGGCGACGACGGCATCGATGAGGGCCCGATCCGGCGAGATCAGCCACAGCGGACTCTCCTCGCCGTGCTCGGCCTGCGCGCGCAAGTCGAGCGCAATCAGCTCCGCGTCCGCCCCGGCGCTCGCGACGACCGCGAGCTCGCTCGGGCCGGCGATTCCGTCGATCCCCACGCGCCCCACCACCTGGCGCTTCGCCTCCTGCACCCACGCATTTCCCGGGCCGACGATCACGTCGACCGGCTCGACGGACTCCGTGCCGTAAGCCAGCGCGCCGATCGCCTGGGCGCCGCCCATCCGGTAGACCTCGCTCACCTCGCAGAGCACGCAGGCGGCGAGGATCGCCGGATGCGCCCGGCCTTCGGGTCCCGGGGGCGCGCACACCGCCACCTGCTCGACGCCGGCCGCGCGTGCCGTGACCGCACCCATCACCACGGTCGAGGGGTAGGGCGCCCGGCCGCCGGGCACGTAGACCCCGGCCCGCCGCACCGGAACCTCCGCGACCTCAACTCGTTGGCCCTCGGGAAGATCCACGGCCACGGGCTCACGGACCTGCGCCTCCGCCACGCGCCGCACGTTGGCGATCGCCGTGCGAAGGCCCCGCAACACGTCCGGCTCGAGCACGCCGAGGGAGGCCTCGATCTCTCGTGGGTCGACCCTCAGCTCGTCCGGTCTCAGCTCGGCCCTGTCGAAGCGCTCGGTCAGGCGAATGACGGCCGCATCGCCGTCGGCACGCACTTCATCGATGATCTCCGCCACCTGGGTGGCCCGTTCGGGCGAAGCCTGTCGGCGTCCGCTGAACCCGCGCGCGATCCTCATCCGGAGCGGACTCTCTGGACGATGGCGTCGATCTGCTTCGCCTTCAGCTTGTGCGCCACGGGGTTGGCGATCAGGCGGGCCGTGCAGACGCCGATCTCCTCCACCACCCGCAGCCCGTTCTCCTCGAGCGTGCGGCCGGTGGCCGTGAGGTCGACGATGCCGTCCACGAGGCCGGTGAGCGGCGCGAGCTCGACCGAGCCCTTCACCTCGACGATCTCGGCCTGGCGGCCGGTGTCCGCGAAGTGGCGGGCGGCGACGCGCGGGTACTTGGTCGCGATTCGCACCCGGCCGAGCCGGCGCAGCGCCGCGCCGATCGGGTCGCCGGCGCCGGCGGCCACGACCATGCGGCAGCGGCCGAAGCCGAGGTCGACCAGCTCGTAGACGTTGCGATTCGGTTGCTCGAGCAGCACGTCCTTGCCGGTGATGCCCACGTCGGCCGAGCCGTGCTCCACGTAGGTGGGCACGTCGGAGGGCCGCATCGTGACGATGCCGGCCTCGGCGAACAGCAGCTTCCGGTCGTTGGAGCGCACCTCGTCCGTGTCGACGCCGAGGGCGTCGAGCAGGTCGAGCGTGCCCCCGAACAGGGCGCCGCGCGGCACCGCGATGGTGAGGCCGCTCACCTGAGTGCCTCCTCCGCGGCCTGCGCCTGGTGCACCCGCTGGAGGTCGAGCGCCACGCCGCACGCGGGCAGCTCGCGGCCGAAGCGGCCGAGGAGCTCGTCGTAGCGCCCGCCTCCCCCCAGGGCGAAGCCGACAGCCGGGTCGTACACCTCGAACACGGCGCCCGTGTAGTAGCCGAGCTCGCGCACCAGGCCGAGGTCGAAGATCACCCGGTCGGCCACGCCGCGCTCCGCGAGCAGCTCGTGCAGGGCGCGCAGCCCCTGCGCGTGCTCGAGCACCTCCGATCCGCCGCGCAGCTCGGGGAGTCCCACGAGAAGCTCGCGCTCGGGGAGGTCCGACACCACCCGCTCGATCCCCACGAGGTCACGCCGCGACAGGCATTCCAGCAGCGGCATGTGCCGGTCCTCCGGCACCTCGAGCTCGTGGAGCAGAGTCCGGTAGAGCGAACCGTCGCCGATCCCGATCCGGTGTCGCCTCAAGCCCACCGCGTCGAGGGCCTCGATCGTGAGCGCCGCGACCTCCGCATCTCCCTCGGGGCCCTCCTCACCAATCAACTCCAGACCGCCCTGCAGGAACTCCCGCGGTTCCCCCACCCCCCGCTCGACGGCCCGCCAAGCGTGGGCGAAGTAGCAGAACCGCAGCGGCGGCTCGACGTCCGCGTAGCGGGTGCCCACCACGCGCGCGATCGGGATCGTCATGTCGGAGCGCAGCGCCAGCACGTCGCCCCGCTCGTCGAAGGTGCGGTAGCGGGCGCCGGCCGCGTGCTCCTCGCCCCGGCGCAGCACCTCCTCGTATTCGAGCGCCGGCGTATGCACCTCGCCGTAGCCCGCCTCCGCGAACGTCGCGCGCATGCTGGACGAGATCGCGTGCAGCTCGCGCATCTCGTCTGGCAGCACGTCGCGGGTGCCGGGCGGGATGGCAGTGCGCGAGGGCGCGGGCTGGCCCGAGCCGGAGCGATTTCTTCCCCTCAAGAGCCCTCCCCCGGGCTAGGCGGGCACTCGCTCGGCGGCCACCCGCTCGATGCGTGCGCCCAGCGCGCGCAGCCGCTCGTCGATCCGCTCGTAGCCGCGGTCGATCTCGCGGATGTTCGCGATCTCGGATGTGCCGTCCGCGCACAGGGCGGCGATGAGCAGGGCCATGCCCGCGCGGATGTCGGGGCTCGAGAGGCGCTCGCCGTGAAGCCGGCTCGGGCCGCTGACGACCGCGCGGTGCGGGTCGCAGACGATCACCCGAGCGCCCATGGAGACGAGCTTGTCGACGAAGAACAGGCGGTTCTCGAACATCTTCTCGTGGA
>JBOGXT010000013.1:0-2305 GCA_050694635.1 Thermoleophilaceae bacterium | reverse complement strand
GCGCCCGCCTCCGCGGTCACCGGCCCGGCGAGCACCCGCGTCGTCCCCTCGACCCCGGGCACCACGCGCTCCACCATGAAGGTCCCGCCGGCGGCGGCCCGTGCGCGCTCCGCGCCGGTCAGCGCTTCCCCGCGCGCCCCGCCCGTCGCGTCAAGCACCTCGCCCGTCCTGCTCAGCACCTGGGCGAATCCCTCCTCGGCCTCCTCCGGGGCGCCCGCGGCCGCCGTTCCGGACTTGGCCACCGCTGCACCGCGCGCCGTCAGGCCCGTGTTCACGCCTTCGTTGAGATCGTCCTTCAGGCGCACGTAGACGAACAGCCCCGCCGCCGCGAGCACCAGCACCATCGCGAGCGCGAAGGCGGCGGTCAGCCGCGCGCGGATCGGCAGCCGGCTCACCTGCCGCCGTCCTTGCGCAGCCGGTAGCCGGCCCCGCGCACGGTCTCGAGCGACTTCGCGCCGAAGGGGCGGTCGATCTTCTCGCGCAGGTAGCGCACGTACACCTCGACGACGTTCGAGCGCTGCTCGTAGCCGAGATCCCAGGCCGACTCGAGCAGCTGCAGCTGCGTGAGCACCTGGCCCGGCCGGCGCATGAACGTCTCGAACAGCGCGAACTCCCGCGCCGACAGGTCGATGCGGTGCTCCCCGCGCCAGACCTCGCGCGTGGCCGGGTCGAGCCGCAGCTCGCCCACCTCGAGCACGGTCGGCCGTTCGAGCGGCCCGCGGCGCGCGAGCGCGCGCAGCCGCGCGAGCAGCTCCGCCAGCGAGAAGGGCTTCGTCAGGTAGTCGTCGGCGCCGCCGTCGAGGCCGCGCACGCGGTCCTCCACCGCGTGGCGGGCCGTGAGCATCAAGACCGGCACCCAGACGCCCTCGGCGCGCAACCGGCGACAGGTCTCGAACCCGTCGAGCCCCGGCATCATCACGTCCAGCACGATCGCGTCGTACTCAGTCGGCCCCACCATGCGCAGCGCCTGCTCGCCTCCGGAGGCGACGTCCACGACGAGGCCCTCGAAGCGCAGGCCGCGCCGGATCGCCGCCGCCATCTTCACGTCGTCGTCGACGATCAGCACCCTCACACCCTCAATGATGAACGCCCAGCTGAGAGGAAGCTGAGAGGACGCTCCCGAAGCTGACGCGCAGCAGCGCCCCCGACCCCTCCGGCGCGTTGGCGGCCTCGACCGAGCCGCCGTGGGCCTCGGCCGCCTGGCGCACGATCGCGAGGCCGAGCCCGGAGCCGGGCAGCCCGCGCGCACCGTCGGCGCGGTAGAAGCGCTCGAAGACGTGCGGCAGGTCCCCGTCGGCGAAGCCGGGTCCGTGGTCGCGCACCGTAAGAGCCCCGCCGGCGAGGTCGAGCTCGACCCGGCCGCCCTGCGGGCTCCACCCGACCGCGTTGTCCACCAGGTTGGACACCGCCCGGTGGATCCGCCGGGGATCGCCGCGGACGATCGTGGGCTCGGTGCGCACTTGGAACCCGACACGGCCGCCCGCGCGCGCGCCCGCGCGCTCGACAACGGCGCCCACGATCTGGTCCAGGCGGACCTCGTCCGTCATCTCGCCCGGCGCCGCGCCGCGCGCGAGCTCGACCACGTCCGCCACGAGCGCCGTCAGCTCGTCGAGCTCCTGGACGACGTCGGCCCGCAGGGCCTCCCGCTCGTGGGCCGGCAGGCGCTCCGCCTCGCCCAACGTCTGGATGTTGGCGCGCAGGCTGGCGATCGGCGTGCGCAGCTCGTGGCTGGCGTCGGCCACGAGCTGGCGCCGGGCCTCGACGGAGCGCTCGAGCGCGTCGAGGGTCGCGTTGAAGCTCCGCGCCAGGCGGGCGAGCTCGTCGCCTCCCCGCATCTCCATTCGCTCCGACGGGTCGGGATCGGCGGCGAGCCGCTCGGTCCGCAGTGTGAAGCGTGCGATCGGAGCCAGCGCGGTGCGCGCCACGAGCGCGCCGAGGCCGGCGCCGAGCGCCACCCCTCCCGCCCCCACGAACACGAGCACCAGCAGGATGCGGTCGAGCTGGCGGTCGACCTCGTCGAGCGGCCTTGCGATCTGCAGCGCGCCGCCGCGTGGCAGGCCCTCCGTCAGCACCCGCAGGTGGACCCCGTCGACTGTCATGTCGGTCGGGTAGGTGCCCGAGCCGTCCGCGGCGATCTCGCGCGCGCGCTCCTCGACCGGGAGCTGCTGCGCCTGGTCGGGGCGGTTCAGCACCCGACCGCCGGGCAGCACGAGCTGCACGTAGCCCTCGGGACCGCCGAATGGCTCGGGGCGCGGCTGCGGCAGCCCCGGCGGTCCGCCGGGCCGGCCGTGCGGAGGCCCAGGGC
>JBOGXT010000012.1:0-2961 GCA_050694635.1 Thermoleophilaceae bacterium | reverse complement strand
GGCTGGTGCCTGTGGCGGCCGTCTTCCTGGTGCGGCCGCCGCTCCGCCCGGCGCCGGTCGCCGCCGGAGGCGCGCTGCTCGGCGTGTCGCTCGTGCCGCTGGCGGCCCTCGTGGTCGAGTGGAACGGGCTCGTGCCGCCCAGCGCCGACCCCGCCTCGTGCGGCCTGTGCACCGACCGCCCGGGAGTCGGGCGCGACGCGCTTACGCTGCGCACTGTCGGCTTCAGCGTCGCCCTGCTGGGCATGTACGCCGCCATCGTGCTCGGCCCCTCGCTCTGGCGTCGCCTCCGCATGCGGCGGACTCCGCTCGCCCGAGCGGCGCGGACCGCGCTCGGCGCCGCCGGCCTGTGGCCGCCTGCCCCCGTGCGCCTCTTGGCGGGCGCAGCGGCGACGGGAGTGGCGCTGCTGCTGGTCTCCCCGCTCGAGTACATGCCGGCGCGCCCCGGGGTCCAGGGCGACGCCGGCTATCTGTGGCGCGTCTCGGATCTGGTACCGACGGTGCTCGGGTCCTCGCTTGCCTTCTGGGGGCTTGTGCCGCTCGGCGCCGCGGCGGGAGCGCTGCTGGCGCGCCGCGCCGGCTGGACCTCGCTGCCGGCCGTCTATCTGGGCGCCTTCCTCCTCGCGGCACTGCCGGTCAACCTCGTCTACCAGAAGTACTTCGACCCGTTCATGCTGCTGGCCGTGGCGCTGTTCGCGCGCCCGCCGGACCTGACTACCCGATGGGACTACGCGGGCGTCGCGGCGGTGTGCGTGGCGTCGGTGGCGTACGCCGTGAGCTTCGCCGGCTAGCGGATCTTGAGCAGGTCCACCACGAACACGAGCGTCTCGTTCGGCCCGATCGCCGGCGGGAAGCCCTGCGCGCCGTATGCTAGCTCGGGCGGGATCGTGAGGATGCGACGCCCGCCCGCCCGCATCCCGACGAAGCCCCGGTCCCATCCCTCGATCACGCGGCCACCGCCGAGCTCGAAGACGAACGGCTGCCCGGTGTTCCAGGAAGCGTCGAACTCCTCGCCCGTCGAGAAGGTCACGCCTGCGTAGTGGACGGTCAGCGTGTCGCCGGGCTTCGCGGGCGGGCCGGTGCCGCGCACCACGTCCTCCTTGCGGAGCCTGCGCGGGGGCGAGCCGGAGGGACGCGGGATCTTCGGCTTGGTGCTCGTGTCCTCCAGGGCCGCTCGCTCCTCGCCGGCGGTGGAGGGCGGTGAGGTCTCGGCGTCCCCGTCGTCGTCGCCGCACGCCGCCGGGGCCAGCGCCGCAAGCACCGCGAGCAGCGCGATCGGACGCAGGACACGGGCGGCCATGGCGGCGGAAGCCTACACGGTGGGGTCAGACCCCTAGCCTTGGCGGTCGGCAGAACATCTGCCATACTCACGCTTAGATTTCTTTCGGATCTACCCCTAAGCGACAAAGGAGCAGACACAAAGTGGGCAAGACGATCGGCATCGATCTTGGCACGACCCACTCGGGCAGGGCCGTCCTCGAGGGCGGTGAGCCCACCGTGGTCGAGAACGCCGAGGGCGCGCGCACCACTCCCTCGGTGGTCGCGTTCACGGATGGCGGCGAGCGCCTCGTGGGCGCTCCGGCCAAGCGGCAGGCAGTCACCAATCCCGAGAACACCGTCTTCTCGATCAAGCGCTTCATGGGCCGCAAGGAGGCGGAGGTCAAGGAGGAGGAGAAGATCGTCCCGTTCGAGGTCGTGCCCGGCCCGAACGGCGACGCGCGCGTGAAGGCCGGCGGAAAGGAGTTCGCCCCGCCGGAGATCAGCGCGATGATCCTCCAGAAGCTGAAGGCCGACGCCGAGGCCTACCTGGGCGACAGCGTCGACGCCGCGGTCATCACCGTCCCGGCGTACTTCAACGACGACCAGCGCCAGGCCACCAAGGACGCCGGCAAGGTCGCCGGCCTCGACGTGAAGCGCATCATCAACGAGCCGACGGCGGCGGCGCTCGCCTACGGGCTCGACAAGGAGGAGTCTGACCAGACCATCCTCGTGTTCGACCTCGGCGGCGGCACCTTCGACGTGTCCGTGCTCGAGATCGGCGACGGCGTGTTCGAGGTCAAGGCCACCGCGGGCGACAACCACCTCGGCGGCGACAACTTCGACAAGGCGGTCGTCGACTTCCTCGTGGCCGAGTTCAAGAAGGCCGAGGGCGTCGACTTGTCACAGGACAAGATGGCGCTGCAGCGCCTCTACCAGGAGGCCGAGAAGGCCAAGACCGAGCTCAGCTCGGCGCAGGAGACGCAGATCAACCTGCCCTTTATCACGGCCGTCGACTCGGTGCCCAAGCACCTGAACCAGCGGCTGACCCGCTCCAAGCTCAACGAGCTGACCGCCGACCTGCTCGACCGCGTGGTCGCCCCGACCAAGCAGGCGATCGAGGACTCGGGCGTCGGCCGCGACGGCATCAAGCACGTGGTCCTCGTGGGCGGCATGACCCGCATGCCGGCTGTGCAGGAGAAGGTCAAGGAGCTGACCGGCAAGGACCCGCACCGGGGCGTGAACCCGGACGAGGTCGTGGCCGTGGGCGCCGCGATCCAGGCGGGCGTGCTGGCCGGCGACGTCAAGGACGTGCTGCTGCTCGACGTGACCCCCCTGACCCTCGGAATCGAGACTAAGGGCGGCGTTCGGACCAAGCTGATCGAGCGCAATACGACGATCCCGACGCGCAAGTCGGAGATCTTCTCGACGGCCGAGGACAACCAGCCGAGCGTGGAGGTCCACGTGCTCCAGGGCGAGCGCGAGATGGCCGCGTACAACAAGTCGCTCGGGAAGTTCCAGCTCACCGGCATCCCGCCGGCGCCGCGCGGCATCCCGCAGATCGAGGTCGGCTTCGACATCGACGCCAACGGCATCGTGAACGTGACCGCCAAGGACCTGGGCACCGGCAAGGAGCAGAAGATCGAGATCAGGTCCGGCTCGGGCCTCGCCGATGAGGAGGTCGAGCGCATGGTCAAGGACGCCGAG
>JBOGXT010000011.1:0-2731 GCA_050694635.1 Thermoleophilaceae bacterium | reverse complement strand
GCCCGTGCGAGGTGCTCCGGCTCGGGCTCGGCTGCCGCCTGCCCTGGTGAGCTCCGGGCTCCGGCTTCGCCCGCCGCTTCGCCCGCGACACGCGCTCCGCCCAGCACGCGTGCCTCGGCCACGTTCGGGGTGACGACCGTGACCCGCGGGAGCAGCCGGGTCCGGAGGCCGTCCTCGGCGTCCTCGTCGAGGAGGCGGGCGCCGCTCTCGGCCACCATGACCGGGTCCAGCACGACGGGCGCGTCCCCCACCAGGTCGAGCGCCCGCTCGACCGCCGCGATCGTCTCGGCGGTGCCGAGCATGCCGATCTTGACGGCGTCGACGCCGATGTCGTCCGCCACCGCCCGGACCTGCTCGACGATCGCCTCGGGTGGGAGCGGATAGACACCGCTCACCGCGACGGTGTTCTGCGCGGTGATCGCCGTGATGGCGGTCATCCCGTGGACGCCGCAACGGGCGAACGCCTTGAGGTCGGCCTGGATGCCCGCGCCGCCACCGGAATCGGAGCCGGCGATGGTGAGCACCCTGGGCGGGAGCGGACGGCTCACCGGTGCTGGGGAAGCAGCTCGGGGCTCACGATTCCTCGGTCGGCAGCGAGCGAGTCACAGGTGGGCCAGGATAGGTCGTCAGTCCTCGAGCACGGCCTCCTCGCCCCCGAGCACCGCCTCCTCGCCCCCGAGCACGGCCTCGCCGCCCGCCAGGAGCGGCTCCCCGCCTCCGAGCGTTCGCTCCCACCCGCCGAGGTCGCGGCGCACCAGGTAGCCCTCGGCCTCGAGCCTGCCGAGCGCCGCCCTGGTTGCGGCGCTACTCAGGCTCGCGGCCTCGGCGATCGCCGCGACCGAGCCCAGCCGTTCGGCCGCCTCGAGGACGCGGGTCAGGCGGGCGTCGTCCGGCTCTGGCCGCGCGGATACCCGTGTGGGAACCTGGCGGACGCCAGCTCCGAACAGCTCGTCCAGGACGTCCTCCGCACCCGTGACCGGGACCGCTCCGTCCCTCAGCAGGCCGTTCGTCCCTCGGGCGACTCGCGACGTGATCCTGCCGGGTACGGCGGCAACCGAGCGGCCCAGGTCGCGGGCGAAGTCGGTCGTGATCAGGCTGCCGCTCGGGTCGGCCGCCTCCACCACCACCGTCATCCGTGCAAGCCCGGCCATGATCCGGTTGCGGGCCGGGAAGCTCCACCGGAACGGCTGGGTTCCAGGCGGGAACTCCGCGAGCACGAGCCCACACTCGCGGACGCGCTCGTGCAGTCGGCGGTGCCGGCGCGGGTAGACGACGTCGGGTCCACACGCCATCACCGCGATCGGCAGCCCCCTCCCGGTGAGGCAGCCGCGGTGAGCGGTGGCGTCGATCCCGAGCGCCAGGCCGCTCACGACCGGCACACCGGCGGCGCCCAGGCCACGCCCGAGCGAGTACGCCACCTCGGTGCCGTACGGACTCGGGTTGCGGGTACCGACGATCGCCACGCCCGGCTCTTCGCGGAGGGCCTCCAGCCCCTCGGCGCGGCCGAGCGCGAACAGCACGGCGGGAGGGTCGCCGAGCTCCAGCAGCAACGGCGGGTAGGCCCGTGAATGTCGGCAGAGGGCGAGTATCGCCGCATTCGCGAAGCGCTCGCGCTCGGAGGCGAGGTCGAGCTGGTCGAGCTCCTCGAGGAACCGCACGGCGTGCGGTCCGGCGACCGCGGCGAGCAGGTCGGGCTCCGACAGTGCGAGCAACCCCGCCACCCGGGCCCGCGGGCGCTCGAGCAGCCCGGCGATGCGGGGGGCGAGCGCGGCGATCAGGAACGCCCGCCGCAGGCAGGCGTCGCAGGCTTCCGGTGAGGAGGCGCTCATCGCGCGAGCCGCCTCGGGCCGGCGCTGCGGTGCGGGCACGTCTCGGCCGGCTGGGGCATTCATGCCGCCAGCAGGTCCGCGCCTTCGAGGCGGTAGGAGAGCGCCTCGTCGAGGTCGGTGTCGCGGAGCTGTTCGCGGTCGTCCAGGTCCGCGATCGTTCGCGCTACTCGGAGCACGCGGTCGTGTCCTCGGCCGCTCAGGTTTAGCCTGTCCCGGGCAACCAGCAAGCCGGCCGTCAGGGCGGCGTCCAGATGCACCTTCCGCCTCGTCAGGCGCCCGTCCATGTCGCCGTTGCACAACACGCCGGTGTCGGCCAACCTTGCGTGCTGGCGCGTGCGGGCCCGCATGACCCGCTCGCGGATCCGCGCCGAACCGGGCTCCGCCCCCCGCTCCGATCCGACCAGTTGGAGCGCCGGCACCTGCTCCACCTGGCAGACCAGGTCGATCCGATCCAGCAGCGGGCCGCTCAGCCGGCGCTGGTAGCGCCCGACCTCGAGCGACGTGCAGCTGCAGCTGTCGGGCGGGCGCGCGCAGGGGCAGCGGTTGCACGCCGCCACCACCATCGCGTTCGCCGGGAACTCCAGCGTCCGCTGGCCCCGCATGATCTCGACGTAGCCCTCCTCGAGCGGCTGGCGCAGCGCGTCGACCGCCGCGCGGCCGAACTCCGGCAGCTCGTCCAGGAACAGCACGCCCCGGTGGGCCAGCGTGATCTCGCCGGGCATCGGCCGGTTGCCGCCCCCTACCAGGCCCTGCGCGGAGATCGTGTGGTGCGGCGCGCGGAACGGCCGCTCGGTGGCGAGCCTGCCGTTCCCGATCCCGGCGGCGCCGTGGACCTGCGTCACCTCGAGCGCCTCCTCGAAGGTCGGCGGCGGCAGGATGCCCGGCAGGCGGCGGGCGAGCAT
>JBOGXT010000010.1:0-9839 GCA_050694635.1 Thermoleophilaceae bacterium | reverse complement strand
ATCCCAGCCCAGCGCGAGGCGTGCCAGCGCAAGGCCGCCGGACTCGGTGCCGAAGTCGTCGGCAAGTACGTCGACCGCGGCGAGTCGGCGAAGACCGCCGACCGCCCCCAGCTCAAGGCGCTGCTCTATCGCTTGAAGAGCGAGCGCGACCTCGACTACGTGATCGTCCACAAGGTCGATCGGCTGGCTCGCAACCGCTACGACGACGCCACCATCACCTACGCGCTTCACCGCGCCGGCGTCGAAGTGGTCTCGGTGACCGAGAACATCGACGACACCCCGGTGGGGCGCTCCTGCACGCGATCGTCGCCGCCAACGCCGAGTTCTACTCGGCCATCCTCGCCGCCGAGGCTAAGAAGGGCCTCATCCAGAAGGCGAAGGCTGGCGGCACCCCGACCCGCGCCCCACTCGGCTACGTCAACGTCCGCAAGCTGATCGACGGCCGCGAGGTGAGGACGGTCGAGGTCGATCGCGAGCGGGCGCCGCACGTGCGCTGGGCATTCGTCGCCTACGCGTCAGGCGCCTACACGCTCGACACCCTCCAGACGGCGCTCGCCGAGCGCGGGCTGACGACGCGCCCAACGCCGAGCCTGGCGCCGAAGCCGATCTCACGCTCCCAGCTCGCCTCCCTGCTCCAGAACCCCTACCACGTCGGCACCGTCCGCTACGCCGGCATCGAGTACGCGGGCCGTCACGAACACCTGATCGACGGTGGCACCTTCGCGCGAGTTCACGCCGTGCTCTCGGCCCACAACCACGCCGCTGAGAAGGACCGGAAGCACCACCGCTACCTGAAGAGCTCGCTCTACTGCGGGCGCTGCGGCTCGCGGATGAGCCTGATCCTCGCCAAGGGAAACGGCGGCACCTACCAGTACTTCTTCTGCATCGCGCGGATGCGGGGCACCGGCTGCGACCAGCCCTACGTGCCGGTCGAGCTCGTCGAGCGGGCGGTCGAGCGCGCCTACACCGAGGTCTCTCCCGCGCGAGCAGGCGGACCTCGTGCGCACGAGCTCGACGAGGCACTCGCCGGCATGCGGGACCACGCCGAGCACGAAGCCGCCCGCCAGCGCCACCGGCTCGCCAAGCTCACCGCCGAGCGCAAGAAGCTCCTCCACGCCTACTATGCCGGCGCCGTTCCCGTCGACCTGCTCCGTCAGGAGCAGGGACGGCTCGCGACCGAGATCGCCCAGGCACAGCGACACCTCGAGGCATCCGAGCAGTCCTTCGGCGAGGTTCAGGCCACACTCGACAAGGCGCTCGATCTCCTCGGCAACTGCGAGCGCGCCTACCGCAAGGCCCCTGGCCACCTCCGCCGCCAATGGAACCAGGCGCTGTTCGAACGGCTCCTGATCTACGACGATCGCATTGAAGAGGCCGACGTCGCCGAGCCGTTCGCCACGCTCAGCGACCCGAGCCTTCCAGAGATGCTCGACCGCGCCGCTACCAGCGAAACCGCCGCCTCATCGGGCGGCGGTTCAAATGAGGCCCTGACAGTCGGGGCGGCCGGATTTGAACCGGCGACCTTTTGCTCCCAAAGCAAATGCGCTACCAGGCTGCGCTACGCCCCGTTCGGGCGAGTGTAATGCGGGCTCAGACCGCTCCGTTCGCGTACGCGCCCCACAGCATCAGCGTCGAGCCCGCCGCCAGGAGGATCGCGCCGCTCAGGGGCACCGTGCGTGCGCCCGACGGGCGTGTCTTCTCGTGCACCATCAGCGCGGTGAGTACCGCCATCCAGATCAGCGACGCCGCTCCGGCCGCGAACATCACCAGCATCAGCGCCCAGCAGCACCCCACGCAGAAGATCGCGTGTCGCACGCCCAGCTCGAACCCGCCGCCCACGCCGCGCCGGTAGTGGCGGCGCAGGAACGAGGCGGGGTGCCGGCAGGCACGCAGGCAGGCGTCCTTCAGCGGCGTGAATTGGAACGCGCCGGCCATCAGCAGCACCGAAGGCGCGATTGCCCAGTCGTGCGAGCTCAGCCACGGGCTGCCGGCTACGACGTCGTGAAGGCCCGCGTCGCCCAGGAAGGCGAGCAGCCCGAACGCCGACCACACCAGCGCGTACGCGCCCAGGAAGGCCGCCAGGGCGCCGCGGTGGTCGGGCGCCCGGGCCGAGGCCACCGTGTACATCCGCACCAGCGGCAGGCTCGACGGCACCATCATCGCCGCGATCATCACCTGCCACGCCACCAGGAACAGCAGGGCGGGCCCGGCGCCGAGCCCGCCCTCGAGGAGGGAGTCATGGTGCAGGCTGTCCGCCACACCGCCCAGCTCGGCGGCCAGCGCCGCCGTCCACGCGGCGGCAATCGCGGCCAACACCGCGAGCGGCACGCCGCGCGGACGGGGGAAGGCGAGAGCCGTCAAGCAGCGGCCTCGCCGCGGTAGTCGATCATCCAATCCGACTGGATCGCGTTGCGACCCTCGAACTCGTAGGTCCAGCCGTGCTGCGGGATGTTCACCGCGAAGCGCTCGGCCTTCCCCACCCACGCCGGCGACCCCGGCACGGTCGAGAAGATCGAGTTGTGCAGCGTGGTCACACTGCCGTCCGGGCCGCGGTACGGCTCCATGACGGCCATGACCTTGTCGCCACCCACGGCCAGCGTGCCGCGGCCCTCGGCCACCTCGTGCGAGATCGGCGCGCGCATCACCTCGAGCCGCTCTCCGACCAGCTGGGCGAGGTCGGCCAGGGGTCCTCCGAGCTTGCCCGTGAACGCGTCCACGATCGCCTGGGCCTGCTCGTCGCTTGCCTGATCGTCGACGAACAGGACCTGCTGCCAGTTCCCGGCCAGGATGTTCCCAGGGATGAAGACCACGCTCGCGAGCGTCAACCCGCTGATGTCGATCCCGCGGATCGCGCCGCTGTCGAAGTGGTACGCCACCACCGAGCTGCAGCTGCCGTTGTCGGGGTCCTCCCCGATCCAGCAGGGGCACAGCACGTCGCAGTTGCACGCCTCCAGCAGGGTCCCCTGGAACTGATAGCCGGACGACGCCGGCTCGGTCTGTACGGCCGTCTCAGCCGTAGCCATCTGTCTCCTCCTTTCGCCCGTAGGGGCGGGCGGGAGTCGGGGGCGAGTCTGGGGCCAGCCTACGCCCGGCGACGGGGAAAGTGAAGCGCTAGCCTGCCGCCTTCGGATGGCCGACCTGCAGCCGCTCCGCACGCTTCGCTACGAGCCCGCCGCGGTCGGCTCGCTCGCCGACGTGGTCGCTCCTCCCTACGACGTAGTCGACGACGCCATGCGCGCCGAGCTCGCCGCGCGCAGCCCCTACAACGTGGTCCACGTCGACCTGCCGCCGAGCTACGACGAGGCGGCCGCGACGATGAAGGACTGGCGCGCGCGCGGCGTGCTCGTGCAGGAGGACGAGCCCGCGGCCTGGGTGCTGCGCCAGGACTACACGCCGCCCGACGGGTCTCGCCGCAGCCGCACCGGCTTCTTCGCGCGCGTGCGCGTGGATGAGTACGGCCCCGGCCGCATCCGCCCCCATGAGCGCACCCACCCCGGCCCGAAGGAGGACCGCCTCAGGCTGACGAGGGCCACGCGCACCAACCTCTCCCCCATCTTCGCGCTGTTTCCCGACCCGAACGGCGTCGCCGAGCGCGCCACCGCGCAGATCGCCGGCACCGAGCCGTTCGCCACCGTCGACGACGACACGCTCTGGCGCACGACCGACGAGGACCTGGTGGCGGAGCTGCAGATGGCACTCGCCGACGCCGAGCTCCTGATCGCCGACGGCCACCACCGCTACGAGACCGCCCGCGTCTACGCCGAGGAGGTCGGCGGCGAGGGCGAGCACCGCTACGTGCTGATGCTGCTCTGCGCGCTGTCCGACCCGGGCCTGCTCGTGTTCCCCACCCACCGCCTGTTGACCGGCCTGAAGGACGACAGCGAGAAGCAGCTGGCCATCCGTGACGTGCTCCGGCGCGACTTCGAGGTCGAGGAGCTGAGCGACACGTCCCTGCTCGAGCCGCGCCCCGGGGACGGGCGCGTGGCCTTCGGGTACATGGACTCCTTCTTCAAGCGGCCCTTCCGCGTGACGCTCAAGGAGCAGGCGATCGCCGACCGGGCGCTTCCCGGCATGCCCGAGGCCTACCGCCGGCTTGACACCGCCGTGCTCGAGGCGCTCGTCCTGCGCGACGCCCTGAACATGTCCGAGGACGACATCTCGCACCTGCGCGGGCTCGACTACTCGAAGGACCTCCACGACGCGATCGAGGCGGTGGAGAGCGGCCGCGCCGACGCCGGCTTCTTCATGCGCGCCACGCCGGTGGAGCAGGTGCGCGAGGTGGCGGCCGAGGGCGAGGCGATGCCCCCGAAGTCGACCTACTTCTACCCCAAGGTCCCGACCGGCCTCGTCTTTAACCCGTTGGCATGAAGATCTACACGCGCAAGGGCGACGACGGCACAACGGGCCTCTGGTACGGCGGGCGCGTGCCGAAGTACGCGGGCCGGCCGGAGGCCTACGGCTCGGTCGACGAGGCGGCGTCCGCGCTCGGGCTCGCGCGCAGCGCCGCCGAGCGTGGCGGCGAGCTGCACGCCGACATCCTGCGGGTGCAGAACGAGCTGTTCGTCGCGGGCGCCGAGCTGGCCACCGCGCCCGAGGCGGCGGGCCGGCTCGAGGAGGGCGTCTCGAAGGTGACCGCGGGCATGGTCGAGCGGCTCGAGTCGGACATCGACCGCTACATGGACCGCGTCGACCTGCCGCCCAAGTTCACGATCCCCGGCGGGACCGAGCTGTCCGCGCGGCTCGACGTCGCGCGCGCCGCGGTGAGGCGAGCCGAGCGCCGGGTAGCAGCACTAAAGGACGGCGGCGACCTGGCGGACGACACCGTGCTGACTTACCTCAACCGGCTCTCCGACGCGCTCTTTGCGATGGCGCGCTTCGCGGACGAGCCCGAGCCCGAGCTGTTCGAGGGGAGACGATGAGAGCGACCTCGCGGCGCGTCGACGGGCGGCTCGAGCAGGACGTCGAGATCCGCGACCACCACGTCACCGCGGACGAGCCGCGCGACCACGGCGGCGACGACAGCGGACCCAGCCCGCAGGAGCTGCTCGCGGCCAGCCTCGCCTCGTGCACGGCGATCACGATCGAGATGTACGCCGAGCGCAAGGGCTGGGATCTCGGCGACATGAGCGTAGACGTCCACTACGAGCCCGCCCAGCGCGGCTCGCCGACCCGCTTCAGGATGGAGGTCGAGCTCCCGAAGGAGCTGCCCGAGGACCAGCGCGAGCGGCTCATGCAGATCGGTGCGAAGTGCCCCGTGCACCGCGCGCTCGAGGGCGAGGTCATGTTCGAGGAGACGGTCGAGCTCAGGTAGTCGTGGGACGCTTCTCCCACATCTCGAGCGTGTCGAACTGCCTGTAGCCGAGCCGCTCGTACACCGGGCGGCCGAGCTTGGTTGACGCAAGCGTGCTCGTCTCGAGTCCGCGCTCGGCGGCGTCGGCGAGGGCGTGGCCGAGCAGCTTACCGGCCATGCCGTGGCCGCGCGCCTCGGGCAGCACGGCCACCATCTCGACGTCGGCGTTCGCCTCGTGGTCGACGATCATCAGGCAGCCGGCGGCCACGCCGTCCAGGCGCGCCACGTAGGTCGTGATCTCGTCGGGCGGGAGCGCGGCGAACGCGCGCGTGAAGGAGTCCGTCCCGAAGGTGTACGCGCGGTCGTTGAGGGGTCCGACCTCGGCCACGTCACCATCGGCGGTCCAGTCCTCGAGCGCGCCGGCCGGCGGCCGCTCCACGCCGCGGCGCAGGTCGACCGCCATGACCGCCGGCTCGGCGTCCAGCACGTGCCCGGCCCGCTGGAGCACGGCCCGCGCCCGCTCGTCCTGGGACGGCACCCACACCGTCCAGACGGCGCCGATCTCGTCGTAGGCGGCGGCGATCTCGTCGTAGGCCGCGTCGAGCCCGTCGGCGTCCTCGTAGAGCACCGAGTTCACGACGGCACGCTCCGGCGCCGCCGGCACGACCGCGGCGGCCACCCCGTCGCGCTCCACCACGCGGGCGCCCGGAGAGGCGCTCCCCACCAGGCGGAACCAGTGCCGCATCGAGGCTAGAGTGACGTTCAGCAATGCGCGAGCTTCCTGTCCCGGCGCATTTTGACGCGGGCCGCGCCGGTGAGGTCTGGCGGGTGCCGTACGAGGATCGCGCGCGCGAGGCGTCGGCCTGGGCCGAGAGGCACGGCCTCCGTCCCGCCGCCGAGGACGAGTTCCGCCTCGGCCTCCTCGTGGTGGACGTCCAGAACACGTTCTGCATCCCCGGCTTCGAGCTCTTCGTCGGCGGACGGTCGGGTACGGGCGCGGTCGACGACAACCGCCGGCTGTGCGAGTTCCTCTACCGCAACCTCGGCACGATCACGCAGATCCTCCCGAGCCTCGACACCCACCACGCGATGCAGGTGTTCCACGCGATCTGGCTGGTCGACGAGGAGGGCAACCACCCGGACCCCTATGCGCTCATCTCCCCCGAGGACGTCGAGGCGGGCCGGTGGACGGTGAACGAGGCCGTCGCGAACGCCCTCGGCCTCGACCTCGACTACGCGGCGCGCCATCTCGCTCACTACACCCGACGGCTGGCCGAGGGCGGCAAGTACGACCTGACGATCTGGCCGTACCACGCCATGCTCGGGGGCATCGGGCACGCGCTCGTCTCGTCGGTCGAGGAGGCGATCTTCTTCCACGGCATGGCCCGGTACAGCCGGCCCGAGTTCCAGGTCAAGGGCGCGAACCCGCTGACCGAGCACTACTCGATGCTCGGGCCAGAGGTGACCGAGGGACCCGACGGCGACATCCTCGGCGCTGCGAACACCGAGCTCGTCGACAGGCTGCTTACCTTCGACGCCGTGGTGGTCGCCGGGCAGGCCAAGAGCCACTGTCTCGCGTGGACGATCGACGACCTGCTGGAGCACGCCACGGCGCGCGAGCACGCGCTCGCGGAGCGGACCTACCTGCTCGAGGACTGCACCTCTCCGGTCGTCGTGCCGGGCGCCGTCGACTACACCGACGACGCGGATGCCGCCTTCGAGCGCTACGCGGCCGCGGGCATGCACGTCGTGCGCTCGACGGATCCGGTCGAGAGCTGGCCGGGGCTCGCCGAGCGCATCTCCGCATGAGGCGGTACCTGCTGACTCCGGAGGAGGCGGCCGCCATGGACGCTCCCGGCCACAAGGACGCGGCGGTGCTGGTGCCGCTCCTCGAGTCCCCACTCACCGCGGTCTTCACCGAGCGGCGCGCCGACCTGCGCCATCACGCCGGCGAGATCTCCTTTCCGGGTGGGCGCCAGGACAGCCCCGAGGAGGACCTGCGCGCGACCGCGCTCAGGGAGGCCGAGGAGGAGATCGGGCTTGCGCCCGACGACGTGCGGCTCGTCGGCGCCTTGCCGCCGGTGGGCACGTTCGTCACCGGCTACCGGATCTTCCCGTTCGTCGGCCTCGTCGAGGCCCGGCGGGTGTGGACGCCGCAGGAGAGCGAGGTCACTCAAGTGCTCGAGCTCGCGCTCGCCGACCTCGTACTCGGGCACGAGATGAAGCGGCTGGTGCGGAAAGGGGTGCCGATCAAGACGCCGACCTACGCGGTCGACGGTCATCTCATCTGGGGAGCGACCGGCAGGATCGTGCAGTCGCTGCTGGACCGGCTTGCTCCGGTCCTCTAGACGTCCTTCTCGATCGGGACGTTCACCATGTTGCCCCACTCGGTCCAGGAGCCGTCGTAGTTCTTGACGTCGTCATGGCCGAGCAGCTCGTGCAGGACGAACCAGGTGTGGGCCGAGCGCTCGCCGATCCGGCAGTAGGCGATGATCGGCTTGCCGTCGGTCACGCCGTTGGACGAGTACAGGTCACGCAGCTCGTCCGCGGACTTGAACGTGCCGTCGTCCTTGACCGCCTGGGCCCAGGGCACCGAGGCGGCGCCGGGGATGTGGCCGGCGCGCTGGGCTCCCTCCTGCTCGTAGCCCGCCATCGCGATCAGCTCGCCCGAGAACTCCTGCGGCGAGCGGACGTCGACCAGGCGGGTGTCCTGGTCGAGCGCGGAGAGCACCTCGTCGCGCTTGGCGCGGATGGCCTCGTCACCCGGCTGGGCGTTGAACCGCTGGGCGTCGTAGGTCGGGACGTTGATGCTGGTCGGCCGGCCCTCGGAGATC
Organism: Thermoleophilaceae bacterium; assembly: GCA_050694635.1. Classification (GTDB taxonomy): domain Bacteria; phylum Actinomycetota; class Thermoleophilia; order Solirubrobacterales; family Thermoleophilaceae; genus JACVRW01. Next base: position 1,715 of record JBOGXT010000010.1, on the reverse strand, counting down.
CACTTCTCGCGCGGGCCGTTCATCAGCCTCGCGTTCTGGTGTCCGTAGTAGCGCAGGTACCAATAGGTGTAGGCGGCGAACCAGTTGTTGCGGTCGCCGTAGAGCACGCTCGTGTGGTCGCTCGAGATGCCCCGGCGGCCGAAGAGCTCGCCGAACTCCCTCGGGCCGAGAAAGTCGCGCTTGACCTGGTCCTGGAGGTCCCGCTTCCAGTCGAAGCCGATGGCGCCGGGGATGTGGGCCTCGGCGTAGAGCCCGGGGTTCTCGTCGACCTCGACGATGCGGATCGAGTCGTCGCTGAGATGGTCCTCGACCCACTGAGTCTCGACCAGGACGTCCTTCGCATAGTCGGCCACGGGAACTCCTATTGCTTCGGGGGCGAAACGCTGCAAACCCGCAGAGGATTGGTCACATTTCTAGCAGGGTCGGCCGGCGCGGCGTTCGGGCGCCGGGCAAGGGACGTGAATGGTGGGCGTAGGTTGAGCTATTGGCTCTAGGCTTATTGGCCTGGCAGACGATCCTGTCACGCTGAGGATGCCCGCCGTTCAAGCCGCCGGCATCGCGGACGCGCTGCTCCATCTCTACCAGGCAAAGGCGGAGTCGCTTCACCAGCGCGCCGGCGAGCTCATCCGCGCCGAGGCGTCGCCGGAGGCGCTGCGGGGCGCCCGCGATGACCTCGGTGCAGTCGACCGCGCCATCGACCAGCTCGGCTGGGACCGGCGCGGACCGGACCGACCCGTGGAGGTCACGGCGGAGCGCGCCGTACTACGGGAGGGGGTCGTGGCGGCGATCGACGAGGCCGGCGATCGGTTGAGCGCGCACTGCACCGCGTTACTGCGGGGCGAGGGATCGGCAGCCGCGATCGACGCCGGGATCGAGGACCTGCAGGGCCTGTTGAAGCTCCTGCGCGAGACCGAAAGCGCCTGACGCCTACGGGAGTCCCTCGACCAGGTCCGCGACCCGCACGTCCAGTCCCTCGGCGAGTCGCAGCAACGTGCCTACGCCGGGATCCCGCTTGCCGGTCTCGATCCGGGAGATCTCCGACGTCGCGACCCCGGTCTCCAGCTTCAGGTCCAGCTGGGTCATGCCCGCCCCCTCCCGGTGAGTGCGTAGGTTGCGTCCTATCTGAATCCGAAAGTCCACGGTCGGGCCATCCTCCCCGGCCTGGGCCAATTGGTCGATAGCCAACACCTCAAGTCAGGAGCAGTCGCACCACCGCACTGGTCGCGGTCGCCAACCAGGCCTCGTGCTCGACCGGGTCCGAGCCGACGACCTCGGCGGGCATCCTCCAGGTGTCAGCCGCCTCGCGCACCGCCGCGGCGCCGGCAGCAAGTACGCCGGGGTCCACGCTGCCCGCGGCCTCGTAGACGAAGCCGCGCACTGGCGTGTCCACGAGCCGCTCGAGGAGGGTCCGCAGGCGCTGGCCGTGGACCTCTGCGGCGTCGGCGGTGCCCATCAGCCAGCAGACCACGCTCACGCCGTCAAGCCGGGCCATCACGGTGCCGACCTGGTCGGGGTCCGCCACGACCGCCTCCGCGCCGGCGGCCTCGATCTCGGGGAGGTGAGCGGGGTCGCGCGTCGTGCCGCGCACTAGGTGGCCCTGGGAGGCGAGCTTCCGCGCCAGCTCGCGGCCGCGGCAGCCGCAGCCCACGACCAGGACGCGCGCCACTCAGTCGCCGCGCGCCCGGCGGCGCAGCTCCTCGCGCCAGCGCTCGTCC
>JBOGXT010000009.1:0-6432 GCA_050694635.1 Thermoleophilaceae bacterium | reverse complement strand
CTTCCGGGCGCGGCCGAGAGCGGCCCCGGCGCGCCCTCCGGCGCCACCGAGGCTCCGCCCCGCGAGGTCGGCGACGACCGCATCCGGCCCGAGTCCGCCGCTGAGCACCCGCTGGAGGCGCCCGGAGAGGACTGGTCGGTCCTCCCGCGCCCTCACGACCGCACCGCCCCGCCGCGCATCCAGATCCTCGATCCGGCGCCCATGATCGACTCGGGGCGCTACCCGGCGAAGCGCACGGTGGGCGAGTGGGTGCAGGTCTCGGCCGACGTCTTCCGCGACGGGCACGAGATCCTGCGCGCCGCGGTGCGCTACCGCGGCCCGGGCGACCCGGACTGGCGCGAGGCGCCCATGCGCTGGATCGACCGCGAGGTGGACGGCGACCGCTGGGCCGGCGCCTTCGAGGTCGACAGGGTCGGCCGCTGGGAGTTCACCGTCGAGGCATGGTCGGACCTGTTCGCCACCTGGCGCGACGAGCTGCGGCGCAAGCTCGAGGGCGGCCAGCACGACCTGCGCGGCGAGCTCTCGGAGGGCGCGGTGCTGCTGGAGGAGGCGCTCGACCGGATGCGGGACGGCGACGGCGACCGCCGCCTCGTGGAGCACGTGCTCGTGACGCTCGCCGACGCGAGCGCCCCCGAGGAGGCCAAGCACGACGCCGTGCTCGGCCCCGAGCTGCTCGCTGCCGTCGAGCGCCACCCGGACCGCCACGACGCCACCTGTCTCGAGCGCAGCCTCCCGCTCGACGTGGAACGGGTCCGCGCCCGCTTCGGCTCCTGGTACGAGCTCTTCCCGCGCTCGTTCGGCGGCTTCGAGGGCGTCCGCAAGCGGCTGCCCGAGCTCGCCGAGCTCGGCTTCGACGTTCTGTACCTCCCGCCGATCCACCCGATCGGCATGACCAACCGAAAGGGCCGCAACAACTCGCTCCAAGCCGCCCCCGGCGACCCCGGCTCGCCCTGGGCGATCGGCGGTAAAGAAGGCGGCCACGACGCCATCCACCCCGAGCTCGGCACGGTCGAGGAGTTCGAGCGGCTGGTCACGGACGCCCGTGAGCACGGCCTCGAGATCGCGCTCGACTTCGCCATCCAGTGCTCCGCCGACCACCCCTGGCTCAAGGAGCACCCCGAGTGGTTCAACCGCCGCCCCGACGGCACGCTGAAGTACGCCGAGAACCCGCCCAAGCGCTACCAGGACATCTACAACGTCAACTGGGACTCGGAGGACTGGCGCGGCCTGTGGGACGCGCTCCGCGACGTGCTGATGACCTGGGTCGAGCGCGGCGTGCGGGTCTTCCGCGTGGACAACCCGCACACCAAGCCGCTGCCCTTCTGGGAGTGGCTCATCCAGGAGGTCCGCGCCGAGCACCCCGACGTGATCCTCCTGTCCGAGGCCTTCACCCGCCGCGTCAAGCTGCGCGCCCTGGCGAAGGCGGGCTTCAGCCAGTCCTACACGTACTTCACCTGGAAGAACTCGCGCCACGAGCTGACCGAGTACATGCACGAGCTGGCCCTCTCGGGCATGCGGGAGTACTGCCGCCCCAACTTCTTCGCCAACACGCCCGACATCCTCAACGAGTACCTGGTGCACGGCGGTCCGCCCGCCTTCGAGACCCGCCTCTACCTCGCCGCCACGCTGTCGCCCACCTACGGCGTCTACTCGGGCTACGAGCACTTCGAGAACGTGCCGGTGAAGGAGGGCAGCGAGGAGTACGTGGACTCGGAGAAGTACGAGATCAAACAGCGCGAGCTGGACGGCCCGCTGCTGCCGCTGATCGCCAAGGTCAATCGCATCCGCCGCGAGAACCCCGCCCTCCAGCACCTCTCCAACATCGTCTTCCTGGAGACCGAGAACGACGGCCTGATCGCGTACCACAAGCGCTGGGGCGACAACACGATCGTCGCCGTGGTCAGCCTCGATCCCCATCGCGCCCAGGAGGGCGTGGTGGTCGTGCCGGCCTGGCTCGGACTGCCTCCGGCCTTCGGCGTCGAAGACCTGCTCGACGGCGAGCGATACGACTGGCGGCTGGGGCGCAACTACGTCCGCCTCGGCCCGGACGTGCGCATGGCCCACCTGATGCGGATCGCGGCATGACGACCGCCGTGCGCGAGGCGGCCGAGGCCGAGCGTCGCCCCCAGCCCGAGCACTGGTTCGAGGCCGAGCCGCTCTGGTTCAAGACCGCGGTCTTCTACGAGATCCACCCGCGCGGCTTCTTCGACGGCGACGGCGACGGCTCCGGCGACTTCCGCGGACTGACCAGCAAGCTCGACTACCTGCAGTGGCTCGGGGTGGACTGCATCTGGCTGTTGCCGATGTACCAGTCGCCGCTGCGCGACGGCGGGTACGACATCTCCGACTTCTTCGCGATCCACGACGACTACGGCGTGATCGAGGACGTGCGCCGCTTCATCGACGAGGCGCACCAGCGCGGCATGCGGGTGATCGCCGATCTCGTCATGAACCACACCTCGATCGAGCACCCCTGGTTCCAGGAGGCCCGCTCGGCCCCCGATTCGCCGAAGCGCAACTGGTACGTCTGGTCGGACACGAAGGAGCGATACCAGGACGCCCGCATCATCTTCGTGGACACGGAGACGTCCAACTGGAGCTGGGACGAGCAGGCCGGCGCCTACTACTGGCACCGCTTCTTCAGCCACCAGGCGGACCTCAACTACGACGAGCCCGAGGTGCGCGAGGCCATGCTCGACGTGCTGCGCTTCTGGCTCGACCTCGGCCTCGACGGCTTCCGGCTCGATGCCGTGCCCTACCTGTTCGAGCGCGCCGGCACCAACTGCGAGAACCTCGAGGAGACCCACGAGTACCTGCGCCGGGTGCGGCGGGAGGTGGAGGAGAACTACCCCGACCGCGTGCTGCTGGCCGAGGCCAACCAGTGGCCATCCGATGTGGTGGACTACTTCGGCGACGGCGACGAGTGCCACATGGCATTTCACTTCCCCGTCATGCCGCGCATGTTCATGGCGGCGCGGCGCGAGGACGCCACCCCGATCCTCGAGATCCTCGACCAGACTCCGCCGATCCCGAACAACTGCCAATGGGGCCTGTTCCTGCGAAACCACGACGAGCTGACGCTCGAGATGGTCACCGACGACGAGCGCGACTACATGTACAAGGAGTACGCCAAGGACCCGCGCATGCGGATCAACCTCGGCATCCGCCGGCGGCTCGCCCCGCTGCTCGACAACGGACGCGCCGAGATCGAGCTGATGACGGCCATCCTCTTCTCGCTCCCGGGCAGCCCCGTGCTCTACTACGGCGACGAGATCGGGATGGGCGACAACGTCTACCTCGGCGACCGCGACGGCGTGCGCACCCCGATGCAGTGGACGGGCGACCGCAACGGCGGCTTCTCCAGCGCCGACTTCGCACAGCTCTACGCGCCGCCCTCGATGGACCCCGTGTACGGCTTCCAGGCGCTGAACGTGGAGGCGCAGCTGCGCACGCCGTCGTCGCTGCTGCGGTGGACGCACCGCTTCATCGCGCTGCGCAAGGAGCACCCGGTCTTCGGGCTGGGCAGCTACGAGCCGCTTCGCCCGGCCAACAAGCGGATCTTCGCCCACGTTCGGCGCTACGAGCGCGAGGTGCTGCTCTGCGTGCACAACCTGGCCCGCTCGGCGCAGGCGGTGGAGCTGGACCTGTCCGAGTTCGAGGGGCGCCACCCCGAGGAGATGTTCGGGCGCAGCCGCTTCCCGCGCATCGGCGAACTGCCCTATCTGCTCACGCTCGGTCCGCGCGGCTTCTACTGGTTCCGGCTGGTGGAGGAAGAGGAGGACGACGACGATGACGGCTGACGTGCGCGACGCCCTGGTCCGCGGCGAGCTGCCGCAGCTCGACCAGCAGGCGCTCGAGGAATGGGTCGTCGCCCAGCGCTGGTTCGGCTCGAAGGCGCGCGAGGTGGTCCACCTGGGCGTGCTCGACGTGGTGCCGCTGCGCTTCGAGCCGCAGCTCCTGGCCTCGGTGATGGTCGAGGCGCGCTTCGCGCCCGGCACTCACGAGGTCTACCAGGTGCCCGTGGCCGTCAGGCCGGTGGAGGAGGGCTGGAGCGAGTCCGCGATCTCCGAGGCGAACGGTCTGACCTTCTACGACGGCCTCGCGGACCCCGAGCAGGGCCTGGCCCTGCTCGAGCTGATGCGCGTGAACGCGCGGCTCGAGTCCGAGCACGCGGTCAGCGAGTTCCACTGGGTGGAGGGCACGCGCGATCCCGGGCCGAGCGCCGTGGTGCGCCCGATGGGCGCCGAGCAGTCGAACAGCTCGCTGGTGTTCGACGAGGCGCTCGCGCTGAAGCTCTACCGCCGGGTCGAGGCGGGGATCAACCCCGAGCTCGAGCTGCTGCGCTTCCTCACCGACCGCGGCTTCGAGAGCGTGCCGGCGCTGGCCGGCTGGTACGAGTACACCGGCCGGCTGATGGAGGCGACGCTCGGCGTGATGCAGGAGTTCCTGCCCGGCGCGCGCGACGGCTGGGAGCTGGCGCTGGACGAGCTGGCGACCGTCCCTGAGGCGTTCCTGGAGCGGGTGCGCGCGCTCGGCGAGGTCACCGGCCGGCTCCACACCGTGCTCGGCTCGGACGCCTCGAACCCCGCCTTCGCGCCGGAGGAGCCGAGCGCGGAGTCGCTGGGATTGCTCACCGCGACCGTGGACGAGGAGATCGAGCGCATCTTCCTGGAGCTGCCCGAGGACGAGTCGGTCGAGCCGATCGCCGGTCGCGGCGAGGAGGTGCGCGAGCAGCTGCGCCTGCTCACGCACGCCGGCTCGGCCGGCAAGGTGATCCGCACGCACGGTGACCTACACCTCGGCCAGACCATCCTCGCCGAGCGCGGCTGGGTGGTGCTCGACTTCGAGGGCGAGCCCGCGCGCGCCCTGATCGACCGCCGCCGCAAGCGCTCGCCGCTGCGAGACGTGGCGGGCATGATGCGCTCGTTCGCCTACGCTGCCTCGGCCTCGGCGATCCTGCACGACGTGGTGCCGCCCGAGGACTGGGAGGAGCGGGCGCGCGACGAGTTCCTCGACGCCTACCTCGACTCCGCCGACCCCCCGCTGCTGCCGGCCGGTCGCCACGGCGTCGAGCAGCTGCTGTCGGTCTTCGAGCTCGAGAAGGCGGTGTACGAGCTGCGCTACGAGCTGAACAACCGCCCGGACTGGGTCCCGATCCCGGTGGCGGGCATCCTGCGGCTGCTGGAGGTGCCGGCGCGGTGATGACCCCTAACCCTGCGCACCCGGCCGAGCCGGGTGCTTCGGGCCTGGCGAGCGAGATCGAGCTCGTCGTCCGGCGCGAGCACGCCGACCCGCACCACGTGCTCGGCGCCCATCCGTCGAACGGCGGCGTGGTCGTGCGCGCATTCCGCCCGGCCGCCGAGCGCGTGCTGGCGCGCGTGGACGGTGGCGAGCCCGTGACCCTCGAGCAGCGCCACCCCGCGGGGCTGTTCGAGGGAACGCTCGACGGCGCTGAGCTGCCGCTGCGCTACGAGCTCGAGGTCTCCTATCCGGACGGCAACACCTTCACGCTGCTCGACCCGTACGCCTTCCCGCCGACCGTCGGCGAGCTCGACCTGCACCTGGCCGCCGAGGGCCGCCACGAGGAGATCTACGAGCGGCTCGGCGCGCATGTGCGCGAGCTCGAAGGTGTGACCGGCACCGCCTTCGCCGTCTGGGCGCCGGCCGCGAAGGCGGTCAGCGTGGTGGGCGAGTTCAACAGCTGGGACGGCCGCCTGCACCCGATGCGCTCGCTCGGCACCACGGGGGTCTGGGAGATCTTCCTGCCGGGCGTGGAGGAGGGCGCGGCCTACAAGTACGAGATCCTCGCGCAGAGCGGCGAGATCCGGATGAAGGCGGACCCGTTCGCCCTCGCCGCGCAGCACCCGCCGCGCACGGACTCCGTGGTGCACCGCTCGCGCCACCGGTGGGGCGACGCCGAGTGGATGGAGCGCCGCCGCGTGTCGAGCCCGCACGCGGAGCCCGTCTCGATCTACGAGGTGCACCTCGGCTCCTGGCGGCTCAACCCGCTCGAGGGGAACCGCTCGCTCTCCTACGCCGAGCTGGCCGACGAGCTGGCCGCGTACGTGACCGACATGGGCTTCACGCACGTGGAGCTACTGCCGGTGATGGAGCATCCCTTCTCGGGCTCGTGGGGCTACCAGGTGTCGGGCTACTTCGCACCGACCGCGCGCCACGGCGACCCGGACGACTTCCGCGCCCTGGTCGATCGCCTGCACCAGGCCGGCATCGGCGTGATCCTCGACTGGGTCCCGGCCCACTTCCCGCGCGACGACTGGGCGCTGGCGCGCTTCGACGGCACCGCGCTGTACGAGCACGAGGACCCGCGCCGCGGCGCCCACCCCGAGTGGGGCACGCTGATCTTCAACTACGGCCGCAACGAGGTGCGCAACTTCCTGCTCTCGAGCGCGCTGTTCTGGCCGCGCGAGTACC
>JBOGXT010000008.1:0-7291 GCA_050694635.1 Thermoleophilaceae bacterium | reverse complement strand
CCCAGTCAGAGCGCGCGCTGGTGCCATCGCCCGGTCGGATGGCACGCCTCATCGGTGCTCGAGGAGCTCAAGGCGAGCAGGGTCGAGGACGGCCTGCTCGGCAGCTTCCGCTTCGATCGCAACGGCTACATCTCGCCGCCGTCGGTGCCCATCATTCGAAAATCACCGGCTCCACGCCGCCCGGCGCCGGTCTTCCGACGGAGTCCAGGGAGCGGTGTTGGACCGGTCGTCGAGTACCGGCGCGCCCGATGCGCTGACGCGTAGGGGGTGAGGAGAGCGGCATGCCGGCGTCGTGTCTCGGGTAGGTCGAGGACCGCCAAGCCATCAGACGCCCGCCGGCCGGTCGTGGCGCGGCCCGTCCGTCGGTGCGGCCGGCGTCCGTTCCGAGGAGGTGCGTGATGTATGCAAGCCCCGGCAGGAGGACGAAGCTCCCTCGTGCGGGACTCGCGTTGCTCTGTCTGGCGATCCTCGCCGTCGTGGGTGCGCTCGCGCTGGGCCGCGCGGGCGACCGTTCCGGGGAGGCGCAGGCGGCGAGCGCCGGGCCCGTTCGCGACGTGGTGTTCGCCATCCACGGCGGCGCCGGCGGGATCACCCGCGAGAGCCTGCCGCCCGACCTGGAGCAGCAATACCGCGCCGCACTGCGCCGGGCGCTGGAGAAGGGCTACGCGGTGATCGAGGGCGGGGGAGAGGCCACCGACGCGACCCAGGCGGCGATCGTCTCGATGGAGGACGACCCGCTCTTCAATGCGGGCAAGGGCGCGGTCTTCACCACGGACGCGAAGCACGAGCTGGACGCGTCGGTGATGGACGGCAAGACGCTCGACACGGGCGCCGTCACCGGCGTGGAGCACATCAAGAATCCCATCCGGCTCGCCGACTCGGTCCGCACTGGCTCGAGGCACGTCTTCTTCGCCGGCCAGGGCGCCGAGCTGTTCGCCCTGAAGCGTGGGTTCGAGCTCGTGACGCAGGACTACTTCCACACCGACCGCCGCTGGCAGTCGCTGATCGCCGCAAAGCAGGGACGCTCCGAGTTCAACTTCGGGCTGGGTACGGTCGGCGCCGTCGCCATCGACGGGCAGAAGGACCTCGCGGCCGGAACCTCCACCGGAGGGCTCACCAACAAGCCCGTGGGGAGGATCGGCGACTCGCCGATCATTGGCGCGGGCACCTACGCGAACAACGACACCGTCGCGGTCTCCGCCACCGGGACCGGCGAGTTCTTCATCCGCCAAGTGGTGGCGCACGACATCTCGGCGCTGATCGACTACGCCGACATGCGGGTGGACGAGGCGGCGCAGACGGCGATCGACAAGGTCGCGGAGCTTGGCGGCGACGGCGGCGTGATCGCGCTGGACAGGCGCGGCAGGCTCGCCACCCCGTTCAACACGACCGGCATGTTTCGCGGCTGGGTCACCAGCGATGGCCAGTTCGTCGTGAAGATCTTCGGCGACGAGTAAAGGAGGGCGCCGGAGGGCGCCGGCGCGGCCGGCGCCCTCTAGCGGCGCCGCCTGCGCGAGCGCAGCCCGTTGCGGCGCAGCTCCTTCATCCGCTCGATGTCCGCCTTGGCCGGCGCCTTGCCGTCCACGCCCGGGCCCTCGAACAGGACGGGCAGCTTCTCGAAACGGGGCTCGGACAGGAACGCCGCGCACCCGCGCGGACCCAGCTCGCCGTCGCCAGGTGGGGCGTGGCGGTCGCGGTTCGAGCCGAGCGGGGTCTGCGAGTCGTTCATGTGAAGGCAGCGCAGCCTGTCGACGCCGGCCACGGCGACGCAGCGATCAATCACCTCCGTGAGCTTGTCGGCCGTCGTGATGTCGAAGCCAGAGGCGAGCAGATGACAGGAATCGAGGCACAGGCCGATCCGCTTCCGCCGCCCGCACAGCTTGATCAGCCGGTCGAGTTCCTCGAAGGAGCGCCCGAGGGTGTCGCCCGCGCCGGCCGTGTTCTCGAACAGGAGCGGGCAGCCCTCCGACTCGTCGAGCGCGTGCTTCACGAGCTCGGCCACGCGTGGGAGCGCCTCCTCGTTCGGCTCGCCCTTGGCGGAGCCGGGGTGGAGCACGACGCCGTCGGCCCCGATCTCGTCCCCCGTTCGCAGGGCATGGATCAATGAGTCGGCGGACTGCTTCCGGAGGTCTGGATCGGTCGAGGCGGGGTTGATCAGGTAAATCGCGTGGATCACGATCGATCGGATCGGGCCACCGGCCATCCTCTCGCGGAACGCGGCCACGTCGTCGGGCTTCCAGCGGGTGGGGCGCCACTGGCGGGGTGACTGTCCCCACACCTGCATCGCCTCGCAGCCGCGCTCGACGGCTCGCTCGTGCGCCTGCACGAGACCGCCTGCCGTGGAAACATGGGCGCCGATGAGCATGAGGGTTCGCTTCGCGCCGTCTCCGACCGGCGTGCTGCACATCGGCGGCGCGAGGACGGCACTGTACAACTGGCTCCTGGCCCGCCGGGAGGGTGGGACCTTCGTGCTGCGCATCGAGGACACCGACCGCGAGCGCTCCACGCCGGAGAACGTCGACCAGATCCTCGAGGCGCTTCGCTGGCTCGAGCTCGACTGGGACGAGGGGCCCCTGTCGCAGTGGGAGCGGCGCGAGAGCCATGCCGCGGCGGTGGACCAGCTGCTCGAGTCCGGGCAGGCCTACGAGGACGAGGGCGCGGTGCGCTTCCGGATGCCCAGCGAGGGCGAGATCACCTTCCACGACACGGTCCTCGGCGACGTGACCAATCCGTTCACCGCGATCAAGGACTTCGTCATCCGGCGCTCGGACGGCAGCCCGCTCTACAACCTCGCGGTGGCGGTCGACGACCGCGACATGGGCATCACCCACGTGGTCCGGGGGCAGGACCACGTGTCGAATACGCCGCGGCAGCTGATGCTGCTGAGGGGGTTGGGCGCCGAGCCGCCGGTCTACGCGCACATCCCCCTGCTGCACGCCCCCGACGGCGGGAAGCTCTCGAAGCGCCACGGCGCCGCCTCCGTGCAGGAGCTGCGCGACGCCGGCTACCTGCCCGAGGCGGTGCGCAACTACGTGTCGCTGCTCGGCTGGGGCTACGACGAGAGCACCACCTTCATGACGACCGACGAGCTCGTGGAGCGCTTCTCGCTCGAGCGGGTGTCGAGGAACCCCGCGGTGTTCGACGAGCAGAAGCTGCGCTGGATGAACGGCCGCTACCTGCGCGAGTTCGACCAGGACGAGCTGCGGCGGAGGCTCGAGCAGCTACACGGGCGCGAGGTGCCGCCCGAGGCGGTGGCGATCAGCCAGGAGAAGATGCAGACGCTCGCCGACTTCTGGCCCCTGGCGGGCTTCCTGGTGGAGCGGCGGGAGATCGACCCGCAGGCCTGGGACAGGGTGATGCGCGACGGCGCGCCCGAGCGGCTGCGCGCCGCGCGCGAGGCGCTCGAGGCCGCCGAGCCGTTCGATCCGGACACGGTCGAGCGCGCCCTCCGCGGCGTGGTCGAGCGGCTCGAGGTGAAGCCCAAGGAGGTCTTCCAGCCGGTGCGCGTGGCGATCAGCGGGACCACCGTCTCGCCCGGGATCTTCGAGTCGGTCGCGGCGCTCGGGCGGGACGAGGCGCTGGCCCGGATCGACGCCGCCCTGCAACACGCCGCCGGCGATTAAGCCGCAAGCACTCGGCTCGGCCGAGTGCGCGCGGACGGCTTACTTCACCCTAAACCTTGGCCCGGCCCCTGCCGATAGCCATGGGGACGATGAACGCAGCAGCCACGATCAACGCTCCCGCACCGGAACCCGTCGGCCGCCCGGGCGAGGGCCACGGCCGCCGGCTCACCGCCGCCTTCGAGGCCCTGGAGGCCTTCCCTGCGCTCGCCGAATCGCGCAACCGAGTGCTCCGCGTCGTGCGCGAGGATCGCGCCTCCGTCGGGGAGGTCGTCGCCGCCGTCGAGTCCGACGTCGCGCTCGTGATCACCGTGCTGCGGATCGCCAACCGCAACGGGCAGCGCAAGAAGGGCAAGATCGCGAGCATCCCGGAGGGCGTCGAGATCCTCTCACCCGAGGGTGTCGAGACGCTCGCCGCCCGCACCGCCACATTCGACTTCTTCGAGCGCACGCCGGGCTGGGACGTGCTGCCCGAGCGCTTCCGACTTCACGCCGTGGCGACCCAGGCCGCCGCGGACCGGCTCGCCCGCGAGCTCGAGTACGAGGACCGCGACCAGCTGCTCGTGTCGGCGCTTCTGCACGACATCGGCAAGCTCGTCCTCGGCCACGCCTATCCCGGCTACCCGTCGCAGATCCACGGGGTGGCCCGCACGCCCGAGGAGCGCCTGCACCGCGAGCGCCTCGAGCTCGGCGTCGACCACGCCCTCGTCGGGGGCGTGCTCGCGCGTCGCTGGGGGCTGCCCAACCGCCTGGCGATGGCGATCGAGCGCCACCACGCCGACGACGCCGACGGCGAGGCCGCGCTGGTGCGCCTGGCCGACATGCTCGCCCACTACGGGCACGCGCAGCCGGTCAACCCGAAGGCGCTGCTGCAGGCCGCACGCGCCTGCGAGCTCTCGACCGCCCAGCTGCGAGAGGTCATGTACGAGCTGCCGCAGGGCACCGGCAACGCGAAGCGCAACGTCGACCCGTGCCCGCTCTCCACGCGCGAGGTCGAGGTGCTGAAGCGCCTCGCCGCGGGCAAGGTCTACAAGCAGATCGCGCACGAGCTGGAGCTCTCGACGAGCACGGTGCGCACGCACCTGCACAACACGTACGCGAAGCTCGGCGCAGTGGACCGCGCGCAGGCGGTCCTGATCGCCACCGAGCGCGGCTGGATCTAAGTCCGGCCGGAGTCCTCCAGCCCGGGGATGTCCCCGTTGCGGAAGGCGTCGACGAACAGTCGATGGTCCTCGCGCACCGTCTCGCCGTAGGCCGCGCCGAACTCCGCCAGCTCTGACGCGAAGTCCTCGTCGAGCACGGCGTGGATGGCCTCCTCGGTCTCGAAGTCGACAAGTTCCTCGGCGCTGCCGGCGTCGGAGACGCAGTGGATCTTGGCCGTGGCCTGGCCCAGGTAGCGGAGCAGCGGAAGGATCTCGTCGGGCTCGCTCACGTGGTCCCAGTCGAGGTCGGCCTCGTACGGCGAGAGCTCCTGCACCACCTGCCCCTTGCCGTGCAGCTCGCACCAGCCGAGCCACGGGTCCGCGTGCGCCTGAAGCGCCCGCTGCGAGATCGCCGTGCGGTGGCCCGGGTGCTCGAAGTACTCGGTGATGCGCTCGTCGTCGACCACCCGGCTCGGCGCCGCGATGTTGCCCTGCTTCATCGACAGCACCACGTCGTTCTCGAGCGCCTGCGAGCGGCCCTCGACCAGCAGGTTGTAGGCGGGCAGCCCCGCGCTTCCGATCCCGAAGCCGGCGCGGCCGACCACGTCCTTGACGTCGTACGACACCGAGTGCTGGCGCTTCTGTTCCGGGATCGTCTCGAGGTAGGCGTCGTAGGCGGCGAGCACCTCCTCGCGCTCGTCGTCGTCGAGTCGCCGCACGCCCGGGCCGTCCTTGAACAGCCGCTCGTCGGCCTCGACCGCGGTGACGCGCTCGAGCATCTGCCAGCGGCTCTTGAGCCGGCCCTCGACCAGCACGGCGTGGAGGGCGCCGTCGGTGTTGTCGAGCGTGAGGCGGAACTCCTCGTCCTCCTCGCCGCGGTGGAAGGTCTCGACCTGCTCCGCGTAGGCGCGCGCGTACGCCTCGATCAGGTCGCAGATCGTGTCGTCGGAGAGCGCCTTGACGAAGCCGAGCAGCGCCACGCTCGCGGCCATGCGCTTCACGTCCCAGGTGAAGTGACCGAGGTAGGCCTCGTCGAAGTCGTTGACGTCGAAGACGAGGATGCCGGCGTCGTTTAAGTAGGTGCCGTAGTTCTCGGCGTGGAGGTCGCCATGGATCCAGACGCGGCTCGTGCGCTCGTCGGCGTAGCGGTCCTCGGCCTCGGCGACGTCGGCGTAGAAGAGGCAGGCGCTGCCGCGAAAGAACGAGAACGGGTCCTGCGCCATCTTGCGGAACTTGCGCCGGAACGCGCGCGGGTCGGCCTCGATCAGGTCGTCGAAGGCGCCGACCAGGACGTCGACGATCTGCTCGGAGCGGTCCACGCCTGGTAGCTATACCCGAGCGGGCGCTACAGCGCCGGCTGCGGCAGCGGCGCCCTGACCAGGACCCGCGTGCCGAGCTCCGAGCTCTCGATGTCGAGGCGGCCGTCGAGCAGCTCGGCGCGCTCGCGCATGCTGGCGAGGCCGAGGTGGCCCGGCTTGGGCGCACCCATCGAGTCGGTCTGCTCGAAGCCCCCGCCGTTGTCGGTCACGCGCAGCTCGACGTCGGAGTCGACCGTGCGCAGTGAGATGGACACCGCCTCCGCGTCCGCGTGGCGACCCGCGTTGACCACGGCCTCCTGGGCGATGCGAAACATGTCGCCGGCCATCTCCGGCGGCAGCTCGATCCGCTCGATGCTCGCCATCACCTCGAAGCCGTAGCGTCGCTTCCAGACCGGCATGCAGTTCTCGATCGCGGTGCCGAAGCCGAGCTCCTCGAAGGCGTAGGGGCCGAGGTCGACGATCTCGTCGCGCAGCGCACTGATGTTTCGCGCCGCCAGCTCGCGGGCCTCGTCGAGCAGCGCGGCCGCCTCCTCGCCCCGGCCCTCGGCCGCCGCCTTGCGGGCGGACCCCAGAATCATGTCGAGCCCGATCAGCTCCTGGACGGGGCCGTCGTGGATGGCCTCAGCGACCCGCCGGCGCACCTCGCCCTCCGCCTGGATCGTGCGGCGCGACAGACTGCGGGCGCGCAGCCGGCTGGCCGACTCCGCGGTTCGCAGGCTGCCGACCACGGCGCCGGCGGCGCCGGCCGAGAGGACGAAGACGATCTCGTTGAAGGCGAGCACCTCGCCGTCGAGCGGTGTGTCGCCGCGCAGCACCGTCGTCGTCACCAGGGTCAGCGAGCCGGCCAGCGCGATCGCGAAACCGCGCCGCTCACCCTGGAAGTGGGCGTGGGCGGCCAGCACGAACAGCGCCGTGAACCTGGTGGCGCCGTAGGCCTCGGGCACGATCAGCTCGACGGCGACCAGTACGGCGATGTCGCCCGCCGCGACCAGCGGATGGAGCACGGCCTCCGGGCGGCGCCGGGAGACGAGCAGCAAGGTGAGCGTCCACGGCAGCCCGAGCCCCGCGACGACGGCGATTCCGCGCCCCTCGTAGGGGAAGCCGAGCACCACGAGCGCGACGAGGGCGGCGACCGCGACGGCCAGGCGCGCAGCGGCGAACACGATCAGCGGCTGCGCGGACTCAATCGGCAGCCGGCGCAGCATCAGGC
>JBOGXT010000007.1:0-8811 GCA_050694635.1 Thermoleophilaceae bacterium | reverse complement strand
CGCGCGAGCGCGCCGCCGAGGCGCTGGCGCTTGGGCCGGACGGCTCGCGCGAGGCGGCGGCCGCGTGATCGACGTGGTCCACCAGGCGGTCGTGGCCTTCAACGCCTTCGTGATCGTCTACATGCTCGCCCAGTACGCGAACCAGCTGCTCCTGATCTGCTGCGGCTGGCGCGAGATCTCCGAGTACGTGAAGCGGCGCTCGCTGCGCGACTACGCCACCATCGCGCGGTCCGAGCTGAGCCTGCCGGTGTCGATCGTGATCCCGGCCTACAACGAGGAGGACGTGATCCTCGAGTCGGTGCGGTCGCTGCTTCGCAGCCACTACGCCGCGTTCGAGGTGATCGTGGTCAACGACGGCTCCACGGACGGCACGCTCGACGTCCTCAGGGACGAATACGCGCTCGTCGAGGACCGGCGCGTGCCGCGTGCGCGGCTCGAGTCGAAGCCGGTCGTGGCCTGCTACCGCAGCCTGCGCGACGAGCGCCTCGTGGTGATCGACAAGGAGAACGGCGGCTCCAGGGCCGACGCAATGAACGGCGGCCTGCGCTACGCGCGCTACCCGCTCTTCCTCGCCGTGGACGCCGACACCCTGCTCGACGTGGACGCGCTCCCCCGGCTCGTGCGCGAGTTCCAGGTCAGGCCGGAGACCGTGGCGCTCGGGGGCATCGTCAGGATCGCCAACGGGTCAACCGTCGAGGCCGGGCACGTGACCGAGGCGCGCACGCCGCGCCAGCTGCTCGTGAACCTCCAGATCGTCGAGTACCTGCGCGCCTTCCTGGTGGGACGCACCGGCTGGTCGCGCATCGGGGCGGTGCTGATCGTCTCCGGCGCGTTCGGCATCTTCCGCCGCGAGGAGGTGGTGGCGGCCGGCGGCTACGACCCGGACAGCTTCGCGGAGGACGCCGAGCTCGTCGTGCGCCTCCACAAGCTGTGCCGGGAGCGCGGCCGGCGCTACCGGATCGGCTTCATCGCCGACCCGGTCTGCTGGACCGAGGCACCCGGGTCGCTAGGGGCCCTGAGGTCTCAGCGAAACCGCTGGCAGCGCGGGCTGCTCCAGTTGCTCTGGGAGTACCGGGGCATGATCGGCCGCCGGCGCTACGGCTCCGTCGGCATGATGGCGCTCCCGTACTTCGTCGCGTTCGAGGCGCTCGGCCCGGTGATCGAGGTGACCGGGTACGTGGTCATCACCGTGTCGCTGGTGCTCGGCTGGCTCAGCACGGTCATGGCGGTGGCGTTCTTCGGAGTGGCCGTGGCGCTCGGGATCGCGTTCTCCTTCGGCGCCCTGCTGGTGGAGGAGCGCGCGTTCCAGCGCTACCGGCGCTGGCGCTGCTTCGGCCGCCTCGTCCTCGCGGCGGGCATCGAGAACCTGGGCTACCGGCAGTGGTACGCGCTCGTGCGCACGCACGCGTGCTGGCAGCAGCTGCGCGGACGGCCGCTGCGTTGGGGCGAGATGGCCCGCTCCGGGTTCACCGCCGCGAGCGCCCCGACGAAGTCTTGAAGTCGATCACCAGCGGGACGCCGTTCAGGCGATACGCCTCGCGCAGGCGGTTCTCGAGGAAGTAGGCGTAGTCGCGCGTGACGAGGCCGCGCTCCGAGACCTGGATGGCGAACCGCGGCGGGCCGGTCTCGAACTGCGCCATGTAGTACATGCGCAGGCGCTTGCCGCGCACGGCGGGCGGCTCGCGCAGGCTCTGGAGGTCGCCGAGGAAACGGTTCAGCTCGGGGGTCGGGATCCACTGCCGCGAGCGGTCGGCCAGCCAGAGCGCCCCGGCCACGAGCCGCTTGAGGCCGCGCCCGGTCTTCGCCGAGACGGCCATTACCTGCGGGCGCTGGCGCAGCTTCTTCGCCACGCGCGCTTTGGCGTCCTCCAGGTCCCCGGGCATCACATCCCACTTGTTGAGCGCGATCACCGTCGCGCACTTGCGCTTCATCGCCAGCTCGGCCACCCGGAAGTCCTCGCTCGTCACGCCCTCCCCCGCGTCGCAGACCACGATCGCCACCTGGGCGCGGTCGGCCGCCTGCTCCGAGCGCAGCTGGGCGTAGTAGTCCACCGTGCCCGCCACCTTGGTGCGGCGCCGCAGCCCGGCGGTGTCGACCAGGACCACGTCACGGCCGTCGAACTCGATCCGCGTGTCGATCGCGTCGCGCGTGGTGCCCGCCACCGGCGTGACGATCACCCGCTCCTCGCCCAGCAGCCTGTTGAGCAGCGACGACTTGCCCACGTTCGGGCGGCCGATCAGCGCCAGTCGGGTGGCCTCGCCGGCCTCCTCGCCGGCGGCCGGCAGGCGCTCGACGATGCGGTCGAGCAGGTCCCCGGTGCCGAGCCCCTGCGTGGCGGAGACCGGCACCGGGTCGCCCAGGCCGAGCGCGTAGAACTCGGCGGCGAGCCCCTCGTGGCGGCCGTCGTCCACCTTGTTGGCCGCCACCAGCACGGGCACCGGTCCGCCGCGCAGCTCGCGCGCCAGCTCGGCGTCCCCGGGGCGCAGCCCGGTGCGGGCGTCCACCACCAGCACGGCAAGGTCGGAGTCGGCGAGCGCGGCCAGCGACTGGCGCCGGATCTCCTCGGACAGCTCGTGCTCGCCGGCCAGGTCGACGCCGCCGGTGTCGACCAGCGTGAACCCGAGCCCGTTCCAGTCGGCGTCCACCTCCTTGCGGTCGCGAGTGACCCCGGCCTGCTCGTGTACCACGGCCTCGCGGGTGCCGGAGAGGCGGTTCACGAGCGTCGACTTGCCCACGTTCGGGTAGCCGAGCACGGCGACCTTCGGGCGTCGTGCGCGAGGGGCCGGGCTCGGCCCGGACCGGAGCGATTCTCTACTCATCGCGCGTCGCGGACCAGGCGGGCGATCCGCTCGACCACCTCGTCCACGCCCAGGCCGGTCGTGTCGAGCTCGATCGCGCCAGGGGCGATCCTGAGCGGCGAGTGCTCGCGGCTCGAGTCCTGGGCGTCGCGCAGCGCCTGGTCGCGCAGCACGGTGCCGGCGTCCGTGCCCAGCTCTTCCGCGCGGCGGCGCGCGCGCTCCTCGGGGCTCGCGGTCAGGAACACCTTGAGCGCGGCGTCCGACGCGACGACGGTGCCGATGTCGCGGCCCTCCGCCACCCAGTCGCCGCCCGCGAGCAGGTCGCGCTGCTTGGCCACGAGCGCGGCCCGCACGGCGTCGTTGGTGGCGACGCGCGAGGCGGCCTCCGACACCTCGGGGGTCCGGATCGCGTCGGTCACGTCCTCGCCGTTCGCGATCACCCGGTCGCCCAGCTCGAGCTCGAGCCGCTCGGCCTGCTCGGACGCCGCGCCGCCGTGGCGCAGCGTCATCAGCCCGACGGCCCGGTACATGGCGCCCGAGTCGAGGTAGGTGAAGCCGAGCGCGTCGGCGAGCGCCCGGGCGACGCTGCTCTTGCCCGCTCCGGCGGGCCCGTCGATCGCGACCACCATGGAGCCTGGAGGCTAGTCCTCGAGGAGCGCCTTTAGGTCGCGCTCGAAGCCCGGGTAGGACACCGCGGCCGCCTCCATCCCGACCACCTCCACGCCCCCGGTCGAGGCCAGACCCGCCACCGCGCCCAGCATCGCCATGCGGTGGTCCCCGCGCGAGTCGATCGTCCCGCCGGGCAGCGGAGCGCCGACCCCGCGGACCGCGAAGCCGTCCGCGGTCTCCTCGATGTCGGCGCCCAGGCCGCGCAGGCCCTCGACCACGGCCGCGATCCGGTTGGACTCCTTGAAGCGCAGCTCCTCCGCCCCGCGCACCACCGTCTCGCCCTCGGCGAACGCGCCCAGCAGCGCCACCAGCGTGAGCTCGTCGATCGCGAGCGGCACCTCCTCGGCCTCGACCGTGGTCCCCTCGAGCGGCGCCGAGGCCACGTCGAGCTCGCCGACCGGCTCGGCGTCCGCGTCCGTGCCGGGCTCCTCGAGGTCGCCCAGGATCACGGCGCCCATCCGCTCGGCTATCCGCAGGAAACCGGTGCGGGTCCAGTTGAGCGCCACGTTCCCCATCACCACGCGCGACCCGGGCACCAGCGTGGCCGCCGCCACCAGGAAGGCCGCCGACGACGGGTCGCCGGGCACCACGATCTCGTCCAGCTCGAGCTCGTCGACCTGGGAGACCGTGGCGGCGCCGTCCTCGCGCGCGAACGGGACGCGGGCGCGGCGCAGCATCCGCTCGGTGTGGTCGCGGCTCGGGCGGGACTCGACCACCGTCGTGGAGCCCGAGGCCAGCATGCCCGCGATCAGCACGCAGGACTTGACCTGGGCGCTCGGCACGGGCAGCTCGTAGGAGATGCCCGTCAGCTCCGCGCCGCGGACCGTGAAGGGGGGCAGCCGGCCGTCGCGGGCCTCGACCGCCGCACCCATCTCCCGCAGCGGCTCCGCCACCCGGTCCACCGGCCGGCGCCGGATCGAGTCGTCCCCGTCGAGTGTCCACACGCCGCCCGGCTGACCCGCGAGCCAGCCCGGCAGCAGGCGCATCAGCGTGCCGGAGTTGCCCACGTCGAGCAGCCCGCCGGTCGCCTCGAGCGGGGGGCGCAGGCCGACGCCGCGCACGAGCAGCGTGCCGCCGGTCTCCTCGTCCACGGCGGCGCCCAGCTTCAGCAGCGCCTCGATGGTCGAGCGGGTGTCGCGCGAATCGAGGTAGTTGCGCACCACCACCGGCTCGTCGGCCATCGCCCCGAACAGCGCGGCGCGGTGGGAGATCGACTTGTCCGGCGGCGGCACGTAGTCGCCCCGCAGCGAGCGGCCGGGCCCGAAGCGGGCCACCGTCACAGCTCGGCGACCGGGAAGCCGAGCTCCGCGATCAGCTCCTCGGCCTTCGCCGCCTGGACGTCGCCGGCGATCCAGAGCGTCATCGCGCCGGAGCGCATGTCCGGCGCCGGCGCGAGCGCCATGTCGACAATGTTCACCCCCGCCTTTCCGAGCGCCAGCGCCACCTGGGCGACGATACCGGGGCGGTTGGGCACGGTGAGCCGCAGCTCGTGCACGGGCCCGCCGGCCACGTCGGCCTCGAGCAGCGCGCGACGGTCCTCGCGGGAGCGCTCGTTCCAGTCCGCCACGTCGCCCCGGGCGAGCCGCTCTTCGACCGCCTCCAGCTCTTGCCGGAACGCCCCGATCTCCTCGACGATCGCGGCCTGGTTGGCGCGGTAGATGTCCGCCCACATCGCCGTGTTGGCGCCTGCCACGCGGGTCATGTCGCGGAAGCTCGGGCCGACCTGCCGCAGCGCCTCGCCGTGGCCGCTCAGACGGCCGGCGGCCTGGGAGGCGAGAACATTCGCGAGTACGTGCGGCAGGTGGCTGAACACGGCGACAAGCCGGTCGTGCGTGGCCGGGTCGACCGCGACCGGCCGAGCGCCGACGTCGACGACGAAGCGGTGAAGGCGTTCGTACAGCAGTCCCTCGGAGGTCGGCAGCGGTGTCAGGTACCAGACGGCGCCCTGGAACAGGTCGCCGCGCGCGTGCTCCACGCCCGCCGTCTCCGCCCCCGCGATCGGATGGCCGCCGACGAAGCGCCGGTCGTCGATGGCGGTGACGAGCTCCTGCTTGGTGGAGCCGACGTCGCTCACCACGCAATCGGGGCCGGCGGCGGCGAGCGCGTCGGCCACCAGGTGCAAAAGCGCGCCGACGGGCGCGCAGGCGAAGCAGAGGTGCGCTCCGTCGAGCGCCGCCGGCACCGACTCCGCCGCCCGGTCGATCGCGCCCCGCTCGAGCGCGGTGCGCAGGCGGCCGGGGTCGCGCCCGAACCCGACCACCTCTGCGTCCTCGACGAGCTCGCGGGCGGCGAGGCCGATCGAACCGCCGATCAGGCCGACGCCGAGGACGGCGATCTTCATCCGTGCCGGCGCGCCCGCACGGCCGTCGCGAGCTGCTCGAGCACCTCAGAGGTCGTGTCCCAATCCATGCAGGCGTCGGTGATCGACTGCCCGTAGCGCAGCGGGGCGCCGTCATCGTGGTCCTGGCGCCCGGCGACCAGGAAGGACTCGAGCATCAGCCCGACGATCGCGCCGTTGCCGCCCGCCACCTGGACGGCCACGTCGGCGGCGGCCACGGGCTGCCGTTCGTGGTCCTTCCTGCTGTTGTCGTGGGACGCGTCGATCACAAGCCGCTCCGGCAGCGCCGCCGCCCGCAGCTTGGCGAGCGCATCGGCGACGTGCGCCGCGCCGTAGTTTGGGGCGCCCCGCCCGCCGCGCAGGATGATGTGGCAGTCGCGGTTGCCGGTCGTATGCAGGATGGCCGGGTGTCCGCTCAGGTCGACGCCCGCGAACGCGTGCGAGACGGCGGCCGCGCGGACGGCGTCGACCGCCACCTGCACGTTGCCGTCGGTGCGGTTCTTGAACCCGACCGGCATCGACAGCCCCGAGCCGAGCTGCCGGTGCGTCTGGCTCTCGGCCGTCCGGGCGCCGATCGCGCCCCACGCGACCGTGTCGGAGATGTACTGGGGCGTGACCGGATCGAGCCATTCGACGGCGACGGGGAGGCCGAGCGCGAGCACGTCGAGGAGCAGTCCGCGCGCCATCCGCACCCCCGTGTTGACGTCCCCGGAGCCGTCGAGGTGGGGGTCGGTGATCATGCCCGTCCAACCGGTGGTGGTGCGCGGCTTCTCGAAGTACACGCGCATCGCGACGCAGAGGTCGTCGCCCAGCTCGGCCGCTCGCGCCGACAGCAGCCCCGCGTACTCGCGGGCGGCCTCGACGTCGTGGACGCTGCAGGGGCCCACGACCACGAGCAGGCGGTCGTCGGCGCGGTCGATGATCGCGCCGATCTGCGAACGCCCTCGCAGCACGACCTCGGCCTGGTCGTCGGTCAGCGGCAGCTCCCTGAGCACGTCTTCGGGCGCGGTGAGCGGCGCGGTTCGCGCGATGCGCAGGTCGCGAACCTGTTGGAGGTGGCGAGTCGGGGTCATTCTTTCGTAAGCCTCTCAGACGTCCTTCGTACGATGGCTACGGCCGTTGGATCCGGCGTCCGGGTGGGATGAGCTGCGCGCCGGACGCCTAGATAAATCGCCACTGATAACGGTACGCACGCCGACCGGCGCTGGGCTGAGCGCTGATCGTGGGGATCGGCTGAGCGTGCCACGACATCGGGTCGCCAGTTGTACCGGAGCTAGAGCAGCTCGTCCAGTGCGGCGAGGAAGCGGTCGTTCTCGCGGCGGGTCCCGTAGGTCACCCGCATCCGACCAGCTTCGCCGAGCGCCTTGCCCGCTCGGACGATCACGCCGCGGGCGGCCAGTCCTTCCACGACCTCGTCCTCGTCGCGCTCGCCGAGCGCGACCCACGAGAAGTTCGCCTGGCTGTCGGTGGTTGCGAGCCCGCGCTCCTCGAGCTCGGACTCCACGTGCACGCGCTCGATCGCGTTCTGCTCCACGCGGCGCTCCACCTCGTCCTGGTGGCCGAGCGCCTCCGCGGCGGCGGCCTGGGCGAGCGCGTTGACCGAGAAGGGCTGGCGCACGCGGTCCACGGCCAGGCGGAAGGACTCCGAGCCGAGCGCGTAGCCCGCGCGCAGGCCGCAGAGGCCGTACACCTTCGAGAAGGTGCGCAGCAGCACGAGGTTGGGGTGGCGCCCGAGCAGGTCGAGCGAGTCGTCCGGGTCCTGGAGCGACGAGAACTCGACGTACGCCTCGTCGAGCACGACCGCCACGTGGCGCGGCAGCTCGGCCACCCAGTCGTCGATCGCCGCCGGCGCCAGCGCGGTCGCGCTGGGGTTGTTCGGATTGCAGACGATCACCATCCGCGTGGCCGCGGTGATCTCGCGCGCCATCGCCTCGAGGTCGTGCTCGCCCGCGTCGTTCAGCGGGACGGTGACCGGACGGGCGCCCGACATCGCCGCGAGGTGCGGGTAGATGGAGAACGAGGGCCAGGCGTAGACGACCTCGGCGCCGGGCTCGAGCATGGCCTCGGCGGCGGCGAGCAAGATCTCGCAGGAGCCGTTGCCGACCGCGATCCGCCCCACGGGAACGCCGGTCCGGTCGGAGATGCGCCGGCGCAGCCGCGCCTTCTCGGGGTCGGGGTAGCGGTTCAGCGTGCGCAGCTGCGCCTCCACGGCCTCCAGCACCTGCGGGTGCGGCGGGTAGGGCGTCTCGTTCGAGGCCAGCTTGACCAGCTCGCCCTCGAAGGCATAGGTGGAGGCCGCCGGGTAGACGGGGATGTCGTCGATGCGGCGGTTGAACTCGATGCTCACGGCCGCCGGCTGTCCGTGGCTCGGGAAGCGGCCTTCACTGCGCGCCCTCCAGGTCGCGGCGCAGCGAGACCGCCTCGCGCAGGTAGACGTGCCGCGGCGGACCATCGGCGTAGCAATGCACCATCAGGCGAATCACTCTAGGCAGCGAGCCGGGCACGTCGATCTCGCGGGCGCAGAGCAGCGGGACCGCGCTCAGGCCGATCCGGCGCGCCGCGACCGCCGGAAACTCGGCGTCGAGATCGTCTGTGCAGGTGAATATGCAGCTGACCACGTCCTCCGGCGACAGGCTGTTTCGCTCCATGACCTCGCTCACCAATTCAGTGGTGGCGGACAGGATGGCCTCCGCCTCGTTGGCCTCCACCGTGATCGCGCCCCGAAGCGCTCGCAGCTTCACGGCGCGGCATTGTGTCAGCGTCGCGCGGCCTTTCGCAGCCGCTCCACCTCCGCGTCCTTCAGCCGCCTGCTCTTTCCGGGCTCGAGGCCGCGCAGCCCGAGCGGCCCGAACGCCACCCGCTCGAGCTCCACCACGCGGTGGCCCACCGCCTCGCACATGCGCCGGACCTGGCGCTTGCGGCCCTCGTGTACAGCGATCTCGAGCACGCCGGGCGCCACCTCGCGCACGCGCGCCGGCGCCGTGCGCCCGTCGTCCAGCTCCACCC
>JBOGXT010000006.1:0-21813 GCA_050694635.1 Thermoleophilaceae bacterium | reverse complement strand
GTGTCGCATCGCAAGAGCGTCGCGCTACTAGACGAGTTCATCGGACCGAAGGCGTAGCGCCATCCCATGCCCTACGGAACCGGCTGAATCACCTGCCCGTTCGTCAGCCGCGCCCGCAGGCGGAGATCGTCGAAGCGTGGCGAGGATTCGGGTGGCTGGGTGGTGATGACGTAGTAGAAGCGGATCGGCGCTCCTCGCCACGGCTCTGGGCTCCACGGCTCGGAGAGCACCACCCGGCTGTTGGCGATCGAGCCCACCAGCGAGAGGGCGGCCACCTCGGCCCGGGCGAACCCCATCGCGAACGTGTGCTCGCCCCCACCGCCGCCGCCGAACGTGTGGAACCGCCCGTTCTCGAGGGCCCGGTGCAGGAGACGCTCGCCGAGGCAGCTGCGGGACCTGGACGTCCCACGTCGGTCTCCGCCCGCGTCCGTCAACGACGTGCAGACCGAGCTCTGGCTGCGGAACCCCACCTGCCTGGCGCTGCTCGGCGGGAAGATCGTCGACCAGCTCGAGCGCGCCGACCCCAAGCCCCGCGATGCGCTCGACGAGCTCGTCGGTCAGCACAAGCGGCGGCGTGCCGATGCGCCGGCGCGCTCGCGCCTCGACCCTGCCGCGGCGCTGACTCATCGCCAGCGTGTTGCGTGCGATCCCGAACAGCCACGCCGCGGCCGGTCCCTTCCGCATCCGGAAGCGATGGGAACCGGCCAGCGCCGCCGCGAAGGTCTCCGCGGTCAGGTCGGCGGCCACCTCGGCGTCGTCGGCACGTGCGAGGAAGTAGCGCAGCATCCGCTCCTCGTGCCGCTCGTAGCAGACACCGAAGGCCGCCGGGGCACGACGAGCTTCCTGGAGCAGCTCCCCGTCCGGCGAGCGGTCCCAGTCGGCCCTCACACTCCTACTTTGCAGCAGCGGCTGATCTGTGACCGTGATGCGGGCGGAGGGACTCGAACCCCCAAGGTCTTTCGACCACGAGGACCTAAACCTCGCGCGTAAACCAGTTCCGCCACGCCCGCGTGACACCGGCGCAGGCCGGTCATACACAGGGTATTGTCACCGCGATGGCCGACACGGTCCTGATCCATCCGAACCGGGACAAGGCGGAGTCGAAGGCCACCAAGGCGGCCGTGATCCTTCTCCTCCTCGTGAGCGCGGGGCTCATCCTCGTCGTCACGCTCGGTGGGTGGTCGCAGCTGCAGGGCGCCCAGCCGGTGTCGTTCGCCTACGTGATCGTCTACGTCGGCATGGCCCTCTTCGTCGCTCGCTGGAATCGCGGCGTCCTTCCGGTCGCCGCGGCCCTCGCGATCCTCTTCGCGGTCGTCGCTGCCGTCGCCGGCCCGGCCTGGTTCGATCGCGACAAGGCCGGCTTCGACGACCCGACGCTCGAGCCCGCCGTCCTCGGCTTCTTGACGATCATCCTCGTCCCCGTCCAGCTCATGCTGATCGTGGCCGCACTGCGCGGCTTCCAGCAGCAGTGGAACGTCGAGGTCGAGGTCACCCGCGACGAGGCCGAGCGGTACCGGCGCGGCGATCGCGAGGCCGGTCAGGTCCAGCCCGCCTGATTTGCACCACTGGGCGCTGCCTCGCTTACCCTCTCACTGTCACGCCCGGGTGGCGGAATCTGGTCAGACGCGATGGCCTCAAAAGCCATTGTCCCTTCGAGGACATGTGGGTTCGAATCCCACCCCGGGTATCGAGCGGGCCGCTTGTCCGCCGAGCCTCAGCGCTCGAATTCGCTGGGCGGCCAGTCCTCTGGCTGCATCGAGCCGACCGCGCGGAACTCCGGCTTGCGGTCGACCCGCAGGAAGCCGGGCCGGCTCTCCGCACCGAGGAACGTGGACAGCACGGGTACGAGCACGATGAATGCCAAGAAGATGATCCCCATCGTCTGGTCCACGTAACAAATGCTACAGACCGCTTGACCGGTTGCCAACCGGCGTCACCGCCGCGGCGCCAAGGGGATACTGCGACCCGGGATGGAGCTTCGCTCTGAGATCGATGCGCTCGTCGACGCCGGCCGGCGTGCGCCTGGCAGCGATGCCGAGCGGCGCGCCGCCGCGCATCTGAAGCAGCGGCTCGACCAACTCGGGCGCGAGGCCGAGCTCGAGTCGACCGAGGTGTGGCCCAACTGGCCGCTCGCCTACGCGATCCTCGCCGCCCTCGCCGTGGTCGGCGGCGTGCTGTCGGTCTCCGTGCCCGCCCTCGGCGCCGCCCTCGCGCTCCTCGCCGCGCTGCTCACCGTCCTCGACGCCGGCGTCCTCCTCCCCACCCTCCGGCGCCTGCTCGGCCGGCGAGCCTCCCAGAACGTCGTCTCCCGGGGCGACCGCGACAAGCCCGGGCTGCTGCTCCTCGTCGCCCACTACGACGCCGGTCGCGGCGGCATCGCCCTCAGCCAGAAGGCGGAGGAGCGCCGCGCCGCCCTCGGCAAGCTCGTTCGCCGCCCCATCGGCGCGCTCGAGCCCGTCTTCTGGGCCGAGTTCGCCGTGCTCGCCTGCTGCCTGCTGCGCCTCGCGAGCCTGAGCGGCCTCCTGCTGACGGTGCTCCAATTCATCCCCACGGTGCTCCTGATCCTCGCCGTGGCGCTGCTGCTCGACATCGCCCTCTCCCCCACGAAGGGCGGCGAGAACGACAACGCCACCGGGGCGGCCCTCGCCCTGCGCCTGGCCGAGCGCTTCGGCGGCGGGCTCGAGCACTTCGACGTCCACGTCCTCCTCACCGGCGGCCAGAAGGCCGTGGCCGCCGGCTCGCGCGCGTTCGTCAAGCGCCACAAGCAGGAGCTCGGCCGCGAGCGCACCGTGATCCTCAACCTCGATGCCATCGGCTCCGGCACGGTCCGCTACACGAGCCGCGAGGGGCCGCTCGTGGCCATCGAGTCGCACCCCCAGCTCGTCCAGCTCTGCGACGCCATCGCCGAGGACGACCAGGACGCGAACGCCTTCGGCGCCCGCGCGATCGTGAACCGCTCCCCGAGCGACGGGTACGCCGCCCGCTCCGCCGGGCTCCCCGCGATCACGATCACGTGCCGCGGCAGGCTCGACTACGTGCCCGCCCGCGTCGACTCCGAGTCGCTCGAGCGCGCCGAGGGCTTCTGCGCCGAGCTGATCCGGCGCCTCGACGCCGAGGTCGGCCCCGACATCGCCGCCCCGGTCGAGCAGACCGTGCTCAGCGAGGCTGAGGACTGAGGTCGCCGGTGCGCTCGACGAACCAGTCGAGCGCCGCCGAGTGTACCCCGGCGTCTGGCGCCACGGCGACTGGATCAAGATCACGGCGCGCGGGACGGCGGTGATCTACGGCGCTCGGACTCGACGACCAAACGAGCTCGAGCGGTAACGCTCGCCGTCGGGATCCCAGCTCTCAAGCGCGATCCCGACCCATTCACGTCACCACCAACTGCGGAACTCGGGCAGCGCATGGTGTCCTGAGCCCGCGGCGCGCCGAAGACCCGATGCCCTGTTTCCGCCCGCTGGCCCGGGCGGATCGGCGCGGCTCTCAGGCCGCGACGCCGGCTTGGATCGCCAGGTCGATCGCCTCGGGCGCGAGCACGTGTTCGGTGACCATCACGGCGGCGCCGATCGCGCCGGCACGGTCGCCCAACTGGCTCGGGACGATGCGGAGGTCGCCCGTTGCGAGCGGGAGTGAGCGCTGGAAGATGATCTCTCGGGCGCCGGCGAGCAGGTACTGATCCGCCGCGGCGAGGTCGCCGCCGATCACGATGGTGGAGGGGTTGAAGAAGTTGACGCTCGCTGCGAGCACTTCGCCCAGGTACCGTCCCGCCTCGCGGACGGCCTGGATCGCCAACGGCTCGCCGGCGCGCACGAGCCCGACGACATCGCGGGTGTTCGCCGCGTCCAGGCCAGCCGCGGCGAGCCTCTGGGATAGCGCGCGACCGCCGGCCACCGCCTCCAGGCAGCCTACGTTGCCGCACCGGCAGATGACATCGTCATGGTCTGGCATCCTGATGTGGCCGATGTCCCCGGCCGCCCCCTGAGCGCCGCGGTGGATGTGCGCGCCGATCACGATGCCGCAGCCGATGCCGGTCCCGACCTTAACGCACAGGAGCTGGTCGCAGTCGCGCCAGCTCATCCGGTGCTCGCCCATCGCCATGATGTTCACGTCGTTGTCGACCAGCACAGGCGCTTCGTAGCGATCGGCGAACCAGCCAGGAATCGAGAAGCCGTCCCATCCAGGCATGATCGGCGGGTTGACCGGCTGGCCCGTGCTGAAGGCGACGGGACCGGGCACACCAACGCCGATGCCGCGTACGTCTTGCGGCCCGCGGTCGATCTCACGCAGCAGTTTGGTGAAGCGTTCGTCGACACGGCCGAGCACCTTCTCGGGGCCATCGGCGATGTCCATATCGAACGCCTCTTCCGTGAGCGGCGCAGCCGCGAGGTCGCTGACCATGAGGCGCGAGTGCGTTGCCCCGAGGTCGGCGACCAGCACGACGCCGGCGCTCTGGTTGAAGCGGACCAGCGTCGGCGGGCGCCCGCCGGTCGACGCACTGCCGCGTTCCTCGTGGATCAGCTCGTGTGCAAGCAGCAGCTCGAGGCGTTGGGCCACCGTGGAGCGCGCGAGCCCGGTTAGGCGCACGAGATCCGCGCGCGTGACCGCCTCCCCCTCACGGATGAGGCGGAGAAGCGATCCGGCTCCCGTCGATCCCGAGGCGCCATCGCCATTCGCGCGCATCTGGCGAGTAAAGCAGACAACCCGGCCGAAGATACGACGATCTTTCCCTTGGACCGGTACATCGCTGACAAAAGCCGCCAGGCTTCGGCCGAACGGGGCTGGCTACACGAACTCGGCGCAACCGGCGTGCCAAGCGCCTTCTGAGCCCGAGCCGGCGACCGCACGTCGTTCCCGCGCGGGCGAAATTCATCCGGACGGCCCGCACCGGGCGTCCTTCAGGTGGCGCGGTCGCCGCTGACCGGCTCGGTGACGAGCACGTGCTCACGGGGTGCGGGACTTGCGCGCAGCCCCAGTTCAGCCGCGCGACTTCGATACCCCGTTGCCGGGGTGCTGTGCGTGCGGTCGGGTCAGCTGATCCACGGCAGCGGGGGCGAGGACGTGCTCGGTGACCATGATCGTGGTCCCGATCACGCCGGCTCGATCACCGAGCCGGCTGGCGACCAGCCGCAGGTCGCGTGTGGCGAGCGGGAGCGAGCGCCGGAAGGCGATCTCCCGGACACCGGCCAGAAGCTGCTCGGTCTGGGCGAGATCTCCGCCGATGACGATCACGCTGGGGTTGAAGAGGTTCACGCAACTCGCGAGCACGTCCCCGAGGCAGCGACCCGCTTCCCGGACGGCCTGCGTGGCCTCTGGGTCGCCGGCGCGGACCAACCGAAGGACGTCCCGGGTGCCCGAGTCGTGCGTGGGATCGACGAGGAGCCGCTCCGCGAGCGCTCGGCCGCCGGCGACCGCCTCCAGACAGCCGGCGTTGCCGCACCGGCAGAGAACGTGGCCATGGCCCGGGACCCTGATGTGGCCGATGTCCCCGGCCGCGCCCTGCGCGCCGCGGTGAACCGCTCCGCGTGCGGAGATGATCCCGCAGCCGATGCCTGTGCCCACCTTGACGTAGAGCATCTGCTCGCAGTCGCGCCAGTGCATCCAGTGCTCGCCGATCGCCATGATGTTCACGTCGTTGTCGACCAGCACGGGCGCGTCGTAGCGATCGGCGAACCAGTTCGGAATCGAGAAACCGTCCCACCCTGGCATGATCGGAGGGCTCACGGGCCGGCCCGTGTCGAAGGCGACCGGACCTGGCACTCCCAGTCCGATGCCGCGGACCTCATGACCGCTTCTCCCAAACGCCTGCAGGAGTCCGACGAATCGGTTGTCGAGCCAGGACAGAACGCGCTCCGGCCCGTCGGTGATGTCGAGGTCGTGCGATTCCTCGACCAGCGGCGTGCCTGCCAAGTCGCTCATCGCGACCCGCGCATGCGTCGCGCCGAGGTCTGCCACGAGCACGACTCCTGCTGATTCGTTGAATGCGAGCACCGTAGGGGGGCGACCCCCTGTAGAGGCACTCTCCCCGGCCTCATAGACCAAGCGGTGGGCGAGTAGCGCCTCGACCCGCTGGGCGACCGTTGAGCGCGCCATGCCGGTGTGTCGGACGAGATCTGCGCGCGTAACCGCATCACCGTCGCGGATCAGGCTGAGCAGGCGCCCGGCGCCGGGGTTCGGGAGCGCTTCGGTTATCGCCATCGGCGGTACAATATCGCAAATAGGCCGCTCGGACTACAAAAGAAGCCGCATATTACAACCTAGAATCCAATCATTTGCTTGACATCCGGACAAAGCTCCCGGTACCGTAGGGCCATGTCACGAATTCTGCGGCTTGGGATCGTGGGCGCGGGGTTCATCGGAGCGGTGCACGCTCGCTCGGCCAAGCTGGCGGGGGGGCGTCTCGTCGGCGTCGCCGCCTCGACACAGCGGCGCTCGGCGCAAGCCGCAGCGGCGCTCGGTGCCGAGCGTGGCTTCGACTCCGGTGAGGCGCTGATCCAAGCGGACGACGTCGACGTGGTTCACATCTGCACGCCGAACCACCTTCACGCGCCGCTCGCCGAGGCAGCCCTTGCTGCGGGCAAGCACGTGGTCTGCGAGAAGCCGCTCGCCATGGACGCGAGCCAGGCGCAGAACCTAGTCGAGGCAGCGGCCGGCGCCGGCAGGCAGGCCGCCGTGCCCTTCGTCTACCGCTACTACCCGACCGTCCGCGAGGCCCGGGCGCGCGTTCGTCAGGGCAGCACCGGCCCGCTGCGGCTGATTCACGGCTCATACCTCCAGGACTGGCTGCTGCGCCCCGAGGACGGCAACTGGCGCGTCGACGGCCGGTTCGGGGGCGCGTCGCGTGCGTTCGCGGACATCGGCTCGCACTGGTGCGACCTCGCCGAGTTCGTTTCGGGTCAGCGTCTCACGCGCGTGAACGCACGGCTCCTCACGGCGGTGACCGAACGGCAGCGGGCCACGGGCCGAGCCGCGTTCGAGCACGCGAGCGGCGCCTCGGGCGAGACCCGATCCGTCGAAACCGAGGACGCGGCGGTGGTGCAGTTCGAGACGGACGGAGGCGCGATCGGCTCCACGGTGATCAGCCAGATCTCCGCCGGACGCAAGAACCGCCTCTGGCTCGAGCTCGACGGAACCGAGGAGTCGCTCGCGTTCAGCCAGGAGGAGCCCGAGTCGCTCTGGTGCGGCCGGCGTGAGGCCGCCACGATCATCAAGCGCGATCCGGCGTTCCTCTCACCCGACGCGGCGCGGCTGGCCACGCTTCCGGCCGGCCATCCCCAGGGGTACGCCGACTGCTTCGACGGGTTCGTCGTGGACGTCTACGACGCCATCTGTGCCGGCGAGCCCGCCGACGGCCTGCCCCTCTTCGCCGATGGCCTCCGTGCCGCCAGGATTACCGACGCCGTCCTGTCCTCGGCCCGCGAAGGCCGATGGGTCGACGTGCCGGCTCCCGAGCCCTTGGCGGTGACCGGATGACGGGGCAGGCCCCATTCCTCGAGGTCCGCGGCATCGCGAAGCAGTACCCCGGCGTGCGCGCACTCGACGGGGTGGACTTCGACGTGGCGGCCGGCGAAGTGCACTGCCTGCTCGGCCCCAACGGCGCCGGCAAGTCCACGCTGATCAAGTGCGTGTCCGGCGTCGTCGCCCCTACCGAGGGCGAGATCCTCGTGGACGGCGAACCGCTCCCGGCCGGCGCTCCGTCGGAGTCGCTGGCCCGGGGGGTCGCGACCATCTACCAGGAACTCGACCTGGTCGCGGACCTCACGGTGGCCGAGAGCGTGTTCCTCGGCCACGAGCCGCGCCGCGCCGGTCTGCTGAACCGCGAGCACATGCGCAAAGAGACCACCGCGCTGCTCGAGCGGCTCGACCACGGGGACATCCCGCCGGACGCGTACGTGCGCAGCCTGCGGCCAGCCGCAAAGCAGGTGGTCTCGATCGCCCGCGCGCTCTCGCACCGCGTCCGGCTGCTGATCATGGACGAGCCGTCCGCGATCCTCGACGACCAGGAGATAGAGACGCTCTTCGGCGTCGTGCGCCGCCTCACCGCCGAGGGCGTCGGCGTCGTCTACATCTCGCATCGCCTCGACGAGATCCCGCGCATCGGCGACCGCGTGACCGTGCTGTCCGACGGGCGTACCGTCGCGACCGGGCTGCCGGCGGATACGCCGCACGGCACCCTCGTGGAGCGCATGGTCGGCCGCAGGGTCGACCAGCTGTACCCCGCCCGCCCCAAGGGCGGCGGCGACGTCCTACTCGAAGTAAGCGGGCTCACGCTCCATCCGGACGTGCGCGACGTCAGCCTGCAGGTGCGCGCCGGCGAGGTGCTCGGCATCGGCGGGCTTGTGGGCGCCGGTCGCAGCGAGCTGCTGCGCCTAATCTACGGACTCGACAAGCCGGACGCTGGCGAGGTGAGGGTGGAGGGACGCCGCCTGCCGGCCGGAAGGGCCGCGCGCGCCATCGAGGCCGGCCTGGGGCTGGCTCCCGAGGACCGCAAGTCGCAAGGCCTCCTGCTCGACTGGAGCCTCACGAAGAACGTCAGCCTGCCCGATCTCGGCCGCTTCGTCCGCGGCGCCGTGCTCAACGGGCAGGCCGAGCGTAGCGCCGTGCACGAGCAGCTGCGCGCGCTCAAAACGGTGCCCGACGACCCCGATCGCATCGCGCGCGAGCTCTCCGGCGGCAACCAGCAGAAGGTCGTGCTCGCCCGCTGGCTGCTGCGCCGTTGCCGCGTGCTGCTGCTCGACGAACCGACTCGTGGCGTCGACGTGGGCGCGAAGACCGAGATCTACCGCCTGATCGCCGACCTGGCGAACGCGGGGCTCGGGGTGGTAATGGTGTCGTCGGAGCTCGACGAGCTCGCCGGCATGTGCACCCGCATCCTCGTCATGCGCGAGGGCGAGCTCGTGGCGGAGGTCGACGGCGCCGAGGCGACCGAGCTCGAGCTGCTGCGTCACGCCGTCTCGCCGATCGACTCAAACCAGGCCCCGGAGGAGGCACCATGAGCACCCCCGACGCCGTCGCCCGGCGGCGGTTGTCCGCGCAGCTGCCGACCAGCCGGATCGAGCTGCAGGAGTACGCGCTCGTCGGCGTGGTCCTGTTGCTGATCCTCGCGGGCGCGATCCTCGAGTCCGACGACTTCCTGACCTCGGACAACCTGCTCAACGTGCTGCGGCAGGCCAGCATCGTGGGGGTCCTGGCGATCGGCATGACGTTCGTGATCGCCACCGCCGGCATCGACCTCTCGGTGGGCTCGATGGTCGCCGCCGCGGCGATCGCCGGCGGCCAGTTCGTCGATTCGGGAAGCGTGGTGTTCATCCTCGGCGCGCTCGGCATGGGGATCCTGCTGGGCGGCGTCAATGCCGGCGCGATCTCCTACGGGCGCGTCCCGCCGTTCATGGCGACGCTCGCGATGCTCCTGATGGCGCGCGGCATCGCGCTCTGGATGAGCGACAAGACGCCTATCTCGACGTTCAACCTCGAGGCCGTGCGCTGGTTCGGCAACGGCGAGGTGGTCGGCGTTCCCTCGTCGGCCGTCGTCTTCCTCGCTATCACGGCGATTGGCTGGCTCCTGCTCAACCGCACGCGCTACGGACGTTACGTCGTGGCGGTCGGCGGCAATCGCGAGGCGGCGCGGATCGCTGGCGTGAAGGTGCGGCCGATCGTCTTCAGCGTCTACGTGCTCAGCGGCATCTGCGTGGCGATCGCCGCCGTGATGCTCACCGGTCGCCTCGCCAGCGCGTCCCCCCTGGTCGGCAACCTCTACGAGCTCGACGCCATCGCGGCGGTGGTCATCGGCGGCACCAGCCTGGCCGGCGGGCGGGCCACGATCGTTGGGACGTTCCTCGGCGTCATCACGTTCGCGCTCATCTTCAACCTGCTCACGCTCATGGGTCTCGCGGTGGAGATCCAGCAGATCACGAAGGGGGCGATCATCCTCGCCGCCGTGCTGATCCAGCGCAGGGAGAGCTGAGCGAAGTCATGTCCACGAAGGAGGAGAAGTCATGTCCGTGAAGCGCTACGTTCTATTCCTGTGCGCCCTGCTGGTGCTCGGAGTCTCGGCCTGCAGCGACGACGGCGGTGACTCGGCCGCCACGGAGGAGGAGAAGGGAACTCCCGCCCAGGGCCAGGAGGGCCCGGTCAAGATAGCGTTCAGCTCGCCCGCGGCAGACCACGGCTGGCTGAAGGCGATCTCGGACAACGCCAAGAGCGCGGGCGAGGAGCTCGGCGGCGACGTCGAGCTGACCGTCAACGACAGTGCCACCGGCTCGGCCGAGCAGGCCGATCAGATCGAAACCCTGATCCAGGGCAAGCCCGACGTCCTGGTCGTCCTCCCGTTCGAGGGTGACGCGCTCACCCCGGTGGCCGAGAAGGCCACCGCGGCGGGCATTCCGGTGATCAACATCGACCGCGAGTTCTCGACTCCGGGCGCGTATCGCACTTGGATCGGCGGCGACAACTACGGGATCGGCTTCCAGGCCGGCAACTACTTCGCCGACGAGCTCAACTGCAAGGGCAACGTCGTCGAGATCCAGGGGATCGCCGGCATCTCGGTCACCGAGCTGCGCACCGAGGGCTTCCAGGACGCCGTCGAGCAGCGCTGCAAGGGCGGCATCAAGGTCGTCGCCCGCCAGCCGGCCGACTTCCTGCCCGACAAGGGACTCGCCGTGATGGAGAACATCCTCCAGGCCGAGGACGAGATCAACGCGGTCTATACCCACGACGACGACATGGCCGAGGGCATCGTGGCGGCGATCGAGAACGCCAACCGCCAGGACGAGATGTTCCTCACCGGCGCCGGCGGCTCGAAGGCGGCCATGGACCGCATCGAGGAGGGCGGCCTCTACCGGGCCACGTTCCTCTACAACCCCGTGATGTCGTCGTCGGCGATCCAGCTCGCGAACCTGATCGGGCGCGGCGAAGGCCTCTCCGAGCTCGCGGAGCCCGAGGTGCCGAGTCGCATCCAGGTGCCCGCCACCACGGTGACGCAGGAGAACGTCGGCGACCTGAAGGACCTCGGCTACTAGGAACGGACTCGACCACTCCCAGGCCCGCCGAGCGCACCTCCTCACGCTCGGCGGGCCGCCGTGGCCTAGCATCCCGTCCGATGGCTCGTCCCGTCACCCTCTTCACCGGCCAGTGGGCCGACCTCCCGCTCGAGGAGCTCGCGGATCGTTGCGCGCAATGGGGGTTCGACGGGCTCGAGCTGGCGTGCTGGGGCGACCACTTCGAGGTCGACCGCGCGCTCGCCGAGCGCGACTACGTGCGCGCGCGCCGCGAGCTGCTCGCGCGGCACGGACTGGACTGCTGGACGATCGGTAGCCATCTCGTCGGCCAGGCGGTCTGCGACCCGATCGACGAGCGCCACAGCCAGATCCTCCCGCCGGAAGTGTGGGGCGACGGGGACCCGGAGGGCGTCCGCGAGCGCGCCGCCGAGCGGATGAAGGACACGGCCCGGGCGGCGGCCACGCTGGGGGTGCGGACGGTGACCGGATTCACCGGCTCCGGCATCTGGCACCTGCTTTACTCGTTCCCGCCGAACGATTGGAACACGCTCGAGCGCGGCTACGAGGAGTTCGCGGAGCGCTGGTCCCCGATCGTCGACGTCTTCGACGCCGAGGGCGTGCGCTTCGCGCTCGAGGTCCACCCGACCGAGATCGCCTACGACTTCGTCACCACAAGTAGGGTGCTGGAGGCCATCGGGCGCCGTGACGCGTTCGGCATCAACCTCGACCCTTCGCACTTCGTGCCGCAGCACCTCGACGCGGCCCAGTTCGCGCTGGAGTTCGCCGACCGAATCTACCACGTGCACGTCAAGGACTCCCGGCTCCGGCTGAACGGCCGCCGCTCGATCCTCGGATCGCACCTTAACTTCGGCGAGGAGGCGCGCGGCTGGGACTTCGTCTCACCTGGTCACGGTGACGTGGACTTCCAGGAGCTCCTGCGTTCGCTCAACCGGATCGGGTACGCCGGCCCGCTGTCGATCGAGTGGGAGGACTCGGGCATGGACCGCGCGTACGGCGCCCAGCACGCGCTCGACTTCGTGCGGCGCGCCGACTTCCCGCCCTCGCAGGTCCCGTTCGACGCCGCGATGCAGCGCTCATGACCCACGTCGTCGCCGTTCACGACGACGGCACGGTTCGCATGGGCGCACTGGGTGAAGCGAACGGCTCGGTCGTGCGGCGCGAGCCACGACCGACGCCTCCTGGCCCCGATGCGCCAATCGAGACATGCCGATGAGACGAAAGGCTGCGGCTGGTCGTCAAGGCGCCGACCCCGATCGGCCTGCTGTCGCCGCGAACCTCGCGAGCGACGGCGATCGAGACCGTGGACCGGCTGTTCACAAACATCGAAAGACCGCTGGGGCCCGGCGCTCGTGCTCGTCAACACGTCGGGAATTTCCGATCCTCTGTCGGGGCGGCGCCAGATGTGAGGTGTGCGAGGCGGCGAGTCCGTCCGGCGGAGGCGGTGACGTTGCTTCGCGATCGCTCGTGCCGATGCGCACGGTGCGGTTCGGCCGCTTGGTGACCATCGCCAGAAGCGCCGAAGCGCGGGCCGCCGGCGAGGGCCGCGCGGCGCCGAACTGACCTCCTCGCCTCCGGCACCGCCGATGCGAGGGGTCGGCGCCGCGGGCTGACGGCAGCGCTGTCGATAACGCAAAAGGCCGGCAATTTATGCAGGATGCGCATTAAGTACCGGCGCTAGACGTCGAATCTCGGCGCTAGTAAACCGAAGCTCGGCCCAAGAGCGGTGATTATGCCGGTCGGCGTGCAAATCCCTTGACAACGCTCCTTAGTAAGAGCTAGGTTTTGTTCGACGGGAGCCGTGCACCCATTGATCGCCGGGCGCGCTGACACGCGGCGGATGCCGCTAGAACGGCGCCGCGTGCCGAAACACGGGAGAAGGGAGCACCATGAGGGCATTCATCGGCCGGCGCCGCACGAGGATCTTGGGTATGCCTGCTCTCCAGTCGGAGCGGACGCCGCTCCGACGCGGCGGCGCGAGACAGCGACGGCCGAGGCCTACGTTGGGGGATCGAGATGAGGGCTGACGGTAGACATGGGGCGCGGCGCTTCGCGCTGCTCGCGGGACTCGTCGTCATGCTGATCGCGGCGCTCGCGCCTGCTCCGGCGGCGGCCCAGAGCGAGCCGCGGTTCCGCGCGTTGCTGTTCACGAAGACCGCCGCCTTCCGGCACGACTCCATCCCGGCGGGCGTTGCGGCCGTCCAGGAGCTCGCCGCCGCGAACAACTTCACGGTGGACCACACGGAGGACTCCACGCAGTTCAACGACGCCAACCTTGCCAACTACGACGTCGTGATCTGGCTGAACACGACCGGCGACGTGCTCAACGACACCGAGCAGGGCGCCTTCGAGCGCTACATCCAGGCCGGCGGCGGCTACGCGGGCGTCCACTCGGCCGCGGACACGGAGTACGACTGGGCCTGGTACGGCGACCTGATGGGCGCCTACTTCCAGTCGCACCCGGCGATCCAGGAGGCGACGGTCAAGGTCGCCGACAGCGTGCACCCGGCCACGCAGCACCTGCCGGCCCGCTGGGTGCGGACCGACGAGTGGTACAACTTCCGCACCAATCCGCGGGAGAACGTCCACGTCCTCGCCGCGCTCGACGAGACCTCCTACGACCCCGGCTCGGGTGCGATGGGCTTCGACCACCCGATCGCGTGGTGCCAGGACTTCGACGGCGGGCGGTCCTTCTACACCGGCCTCGGCCATACGTCCGAGTCGTTCTCCGAGTCGGCCTACCGGCAGCACCTGCTCGCCGGCCTCGAGACGGCGGCCGGGGTGACGCCCGCCGACTGCGGCGCGACGGTGTCGTCGAACTTCGAGAAGGTCGCGCTCGACCAGAACACGAGCGACCCGTTCGAGCTCGATGTCGCGCCCGACGGCCGCGTGTTCTTCGTCGAGCGCGGCGGCGACGTGAAGATCCACAGGCCTGACACGCAGAGCACGGTGACGGCCGGTCACATCGACGTCTTCACCGGGCAGGAGAACGGCCTGCTGGGGATCGCGCTCGACCCGGCCTTCGCCACCAACGGCTGGGCGTATCTGTTCTACGCCGCCACCGGGACCGTCGCGTGCCCTGCCGCGGATCCGGGCGCGACCACCTGCGGGCCGCTGCGGCTGTCCCGTTTCACCGTCAACGGCAACTCGCTGGACCCGGCCTCCGAGCAGGTGCTGCTCGAGTTCCCGATCCAGCGGGACCAGTGCTGCCACTCGGCCGGGTCGCTCGACTTCGATGCGCAGGGCAACCTGTACCTGACGACGGGCGACAACACCAACCCGTTCGGGTCGAGCGGCTACACGCCGACCGACGAGCGCGAGGGGCGCTCGTCATGGGACGCGCAGCGCACGTCGGCCAACACCAACGACCTGCGCGGCAAGGTGCTGCGCATCCACCCGGAGCCGGATGGCAGTTACACGATCCCCGCGGGCAACCTCTTCGCGCCTTTTGGGGCGATGGGGACGCGGCCGGAGATCTACGCGATGGGCTTCCGCAACCCGTTCCGGATGACGGTCGATCCTGAGACGGGATGGGTGTACGTCGCCGACTACGGCCCCGACGCCACTGCGCCCGACGCGACCCGCGGGCCGGCGGGCTACGTCGAGTGGAACCAGATCCGGGCCGCGGGCAACTACGGCTGGCCCTACTGCCACGGCAACCAGTTCGCCTACAACGACTACGACTTCGCGACCGGGACGTCCGGTGCGCTGTTCGACTGCACCGCGCCGGTGAACGAGTCGCCCAACAACACCGGTCTCACGCAGCTGCCGCCGTCGCGGCCGCCGAACGTCTGGTACTCGTACGGCCTCTCCGCCGAGTTCCCTGAGCTCGGGACCGGGTGCGGGTGCCCGATGGCGGGGCCCGTCTACCACTTCGACCCTGACCTGCAGTCGGAGCGCAAGTTCCCCGCCTACTTCGACGACACGCCGTTCTTCTTCGAGTGGGGGCGCAACTTCATCAAGGAGTTCAAGCAGGACGAGAGCGGCGAGCTGCTCGACATCTACCCGTTCCTGCCGACCGAGACCTACCTGCGCCCGATGGACATGGCGTTCGGGCCAGACGGCGCGATGTACGTGCTCGAATGGGGCAGCGGCTTCGGCGGAGCGAACCCCGACTCCGGGCTGTACCGGATCGACTACGTCAAGGGCACGCGGCGGCCGATCGTCACGGCGAGCGCGACGCCCGACTCAGGCGCGGCGCCGCTGACGGTGCAGTTCTCCTCCGAGGGCACGCGCGATCCGGACGAGGGCGACCAGATCACCTACGCGTGGGACTTCGAGTCCGACGGGACCGTCGACTCCACCGAGCCCCATCCCAGCCACACCTACACGACCGCCGGCAACTACACCGCGCGGCTGACGGTGACCGACACGTCCGGCAAGACGGGCGTCGCCAACCTGGATATCTCCGCGGGCAACACGCGCCCGACGGTGACGATCGACGCGCCTCCCGACGGCGGGTTCTTCGACTTCGGCGACGACGTCGCCTACAGCGTCAGCGTCAACGACCCCGAGGACGGGACGGACTGCGCGTCGGCGCAGATGGAGTTCATCCTCGGCCATGACGAGCACGGGCATCCGCTCGCCCAGCAGACCGGGTGCGAGGGCACCATCCAGACCGCCTCCGACGCCGGGCACGGCGCGACCGCCAACCTGTTCGGAGTCCTCGAGGCGACCTACACCGACCAGGGCGCGCCAGGCGTCGCGCCGCTGACCGGGCGCGCGCAGGTGCTGCTCCAGCCCAAGCGCAAGCAGGCGGAGCACTTCACGCAGAACCAGGGCGTCCAGCTCGAGAGCACGTCCGACGAGGGCGGCGGCCAGAACATCGGCTTCATCGACACCGGCGACTACATCTCGTTCAAACCGATGAACCTGGCGAACATCGACTCGCTCGTCTACCGCGCGGCCTCGGCCGGCGCGGGCGGCACGATCGAGGTGCACGTCGACTCGCCGAGCGGCCCGCTGATCTCGACGGCCACGATCACGCCGACGGGCGGGTGGCAGCGGTGGACGAGCGTCGAGGCCGCGATCACCGCCCCGGGCGGCACGCACGAGCTGTTCTTCGTGTTCAAGAGCGACGCCGGGGGCGGGCTGTTCAACCTCAACTGGATCGAGTTCGTCGGCAAGGGCGTGTCGGTCAACGCCACGCCGCGCGTGAGCGCATCGGCGGACCCCGTCCGGGGCGAGGTGCCGCTGACCGTGGACTTCGCGGCCACCGCGGCCGACCCCGAGAACGATCCGGTGACATTCGCGTGGGACTTCGGCGACGGCGGGAGCGCGACCGGCGCGAACGTCTCGCACACGTACGAGACCTCCGGCACGTTCACCGCCAAGGTCACGGGGACCGACAGCGGTGGTCGCTCGTCCACGGACACGGTGCAGGTGCAGGTCGTTCCGCTGGGCTCGCCGCCGATCGAATGCACCGACCCCAACAGCGATCCCGGGCCCGATGACGAGTTCGACGGCGACCGGCTCGATGGCTGCCGGTGGGACGCCGTCGTGCGGCCCGACCACAACGGATTCCGCGTCGAGGGCGGACTGCTGAAGATCGACACGACCCCGACGAACCTGTTCGACCAGCACAACAACGCGCCGAACCTGATGCTCCAGACATGGCCCTACGACGACTGGACAGTGGAGGCCAAGGTCGTCGCGCCAGTCTCGGAGAGGTACCAGCAGGCCGGCATTCTCGTCTACCTGAGCGACGCCACCTTCCTGAAGTTCGACGTCGTGGGCACCTCAGCGCCAGGAGTGCACCCGGCGAACCGCCTGATCGAGATCCGCCACGAGATCGGCGACGAGTTCCAGCCGGACTTCCCGGAGGCCAACGTCCCGCACACGCCGGGTGACGTCTACTACCTGCGGCTACAGAAGCGCGGCAGCGAGTACACCGGCTTCTACAGCCTCGACGGCACCACCTGGAGGCAGCTCGCCGACCCGGTCGTCAACACGGCGCTCGCGGGCGCCGACGTCGGCGTGTACGGGTTCGGCCAGGAGCAGACCACGTCGACGACGGTCGGGTTCGACTACTTCCACCTGGTCGAGTCCTCGGTCGGACCGACGGTGACCGCCTCGGCGACGCCCACCAGGGGCAACGCGCCCCTGGCCGTCGAGTTCAGCGGCAGCTCGACATACGGCGATGGTGAGGCGACCTACGCGTGGGACTTCGGCGATGGCGCGAGCGCCGAGGGGCTGAACGCCACCCACACCTACACCGAACCCGGCACCTACACGGCCACGCTCACCGCCACCGACACGGCGGGCGGCACCTCCAGCGACAGCGCGGAGATCGAGGTGACCGCCCCGTGCACGACTCCCTCGGAGCCGGAGGCGGGCTACAGGATGCTCTTCGACGGCACCAACGAGAGCCTCACCAACTGGAAGCAGGCCGGTCCCGGCCACTTCGAGCATGACGGCTGCACCATCAAGTCCGTCGGTGGTCTGGGGCTCTTCTGGTACGACCAGGACCAGGAGTTCAATGCCCCCTATTCGCTCAAGCTGGAGTGGATGATGCCCGGTGACGACAACTCCGGCGTCTTCGTCGGCTTCCCCGACCCCGGTGACGACCCGTTTGTTGCGGTCAACCAGGGCGAGGAGATCCAGATCGACGCGACCGACGATCCGGACTCCACCACGGGCGCCATCTACAACGAGCAGGCCCCCGACGCGATCGCCCGCGACGCGGCACTCAACCCGCCCGGGGAGTGGAACGAGTACGAGATAAGGGTCGAAGCCGACCGGATCATCGTGTACCTCAACGGCGTGAAGATCAACGAGTGGATCGACGACGATCCCAACGTGGACCTGGCCACCGGCTACATCGGCGTCCAGAACCACGGCTCGGACGACGTCTTCTTCCGGAGCATCCGGATCAGTGACGACACGACGCCGCCGGAGACGACGGCGACGCTGAGCCCCGGGGCGCCGGACGGCGAGAACGGCTGGTACGTCTCGCCGGTCGAGGTCACGCTGGACGCGACCGACGAGGGGTCCGGCGTGGCGAGCACCGAGTACCGGGTCAACGGCGGGTCATGGACGGACTACACGGGGCCATTCGAGGTCGGCGAGGACGGCGCGCACCTGATCGACTTCCGCTCCACCGACGAGGCCCGCAATGTCGAGGAGGCCAAGTCGGCCGTCATCAAGATCGACGGGACGGCGCCGGAGGTCACGTGCGCCGCCACGCCCGACCGACTGTCGCCGCCCGACCGCAGGCTGCGGGACGTGACCGTGGACCTGCACGTCACCGACGCCACGTCCGGAGCGGCGGGCTTCACGCTCGTGCAGGTCACGAGCAACGAGCCCGACTCGCCGGTGCCCGGCGACATCCAGGGCTGGGACATCGGCACGGCGGACACCACGGGCAAGCTGCGTGCCGAGCGCTCCGGCCCGGGCATGGGCCGCGTTTACACCATCACCTACGAGGGCCGCGACGAGGCCGGCAACACGGCCGGCTGCCAGGCAGAGGTGACGGTGCCGAAGCGAGGCCGTCCTGGGGCATAACAGCGAACTCCACCCCGGCCGCGCAGTCGGGCGAGAGACTCCGGGTCGTAGGATTCCCCACAACCTGCGCCGGCGCGCACGATGTGCCGGCTGCTGGCCGCACCCTGCGCCCCGGTCAGTGGAAGACCCCCCGCGACCGTCCACTACGGGCGCCGAGCGTCATCCGGAGGCCGGTGCGGTGACGTGACCGCCGGGCCAGGAGCCGGCCTGAGCGCCGTGGACGCCGTCGCGGGCGTCCACGGCACTGCGGACGGATTCGAGCCTGAGCAGCTGCGGGACATCGACCAGGAGTTGGTCGTCACGTTCCGGTACCCGGTGCGCTTCACGCGGGGGCTGCTCGATCCGCAGAACCACACCCTGCGCGACGCCGTGGCAGCCGACGGCCGGGCGCGGCTGCTCGTCGTGATCGACGAGGGGGTCGCCGAGGCGCACCCCAGGATGGCCGTCGATGTCCAGCTCTACTGCGCGGCGCACGCGGACGCGCTCGAGCTGCCGGCTCCGCCGCTCGTGGTGCCCGGCGGCGAGGCGATCAAGAACCAGGCCGGGCCCGTCGGCGCGATCCACGCGGCCATCGACATCCACGGCGTCGACCGTCACTCCTACGTGGTGGCCATCGGCGGGGGCGCGGTGCTCGACGCGGTGGGCTACGCGGCGGCCACCGCCCACCGCGGCGTTCGGCTCGTTCGCGTCCCCACCACCACCCTCTCCCAGGACGACTCGGCGGTGGGCGTAAAGAACGGCATCAACGTCTTCGGCAAGAAGAACTTCGTCGGCTCCTTCGCGCCGCCGCACGCGGTCCTCAACGACTTCGACCTGCTGACCACGCTCGACGATCGCGACTGGCGCTCGGGCATCTCGGAGGCCGTCAAGGTCGCGCTGCTCAAGGACTCCGCCTTCTTCACGTGGATCGAGCACCACGCGCGCGACCTCAACGAGCGCTCACTCGACGCGATGGCGATCCTCGTGCACCGCAGCGCCGCATTGCACCTGCACCACATCGCCACGAGCGGCGATCCCTTCGAGCTCGGCTCGGCGCGGCCGCTCGACTTCGGGCATTGGGCGGCCCACAAGCTCGAGCAGCTCACCCACCACGAGCTGCGTCACGGCGAGGCCGTCGCCATCGGCATCGCCCTCGACTCCACCTACAGCTATCTCGCCGGCAGCCTGCCGCACGCGGATTGGCGCCGGATCATCGCGCTGTTCGAGGTCGTCGGGCTGCCGATCTGGCACGCCGACATGGCCACCCCCGGAAGCGGTGGACGACCGGCGGTGCTGGCGGGCCTGGAGGAGTTCCGCGAGCACGTCGGGGGGCGGCTCACGATCATGCTGCTCGAGCGCATCGGCTCGGGCTTCGATGTCCACGAATTGGACGAGGCGACGCTGCTGGAGGCGTTTGACCTGCTGCGGCGCCGCGTCGAAGGAGGAGAGCGACTGTGGAAACCGCCCACACCGGCACTAGCCCGTTAGGTCAGCGCGAGCTGATCGACGAGTACTTCATGGAGCACCGCGTCAAGGTGCTCGACCTGGCGGCCTTCCTGGACCGCCTCGAGCGCGCTCGTGAGATCGACGCGGACGACGACTTCCGCCTGCGCTCGATCCACGAGGCGCTCGCCGTCCTCGCCAGCGGCGCCGGCGACCGCGTGCAGCGCGTGCAGATGATCTTCAGCGACCCCAGCACGGCGTTGCTTGAGTCGCGGGACCAGAAGAGCGC
Source organism: Thermoleophilaceae bacterium (assembly GCA_050694635.1). Classification (GTDB taxonomy): domain Bacteria; phylum Actinomycetota; class Thermoleophilia; order Solirubrobacterales; family Thermoleophilaceae; genus JACVRW01. Next base: position 1,587 of record JBOGXT010000006.1, on the reverse strand, counting down.
CAAAGGCGCCTACGACCCGGAGGCCTAGAGCCATGGAGTACATCGACCTCCACGCACACATGGTCTCGCGCACGACCGACGACTACCGTTCGATGGCGATGAGCGGTTGCGAGGCTGTGACCGAGCCGGCTTTCTGGGCCGGCTACGACCGCCCCGGCGTGGTCGCCTTCATCGACTACTTCAACCGCCTGGTCGACTTCGAGCCCAAGCGCGCCGCGGAGTACGGCATCGCTCACTTCACGTGGATGTGCCTGAACGCGAAGGAGGCCGAGGACCGCGAGCTCACGCGCAAGGTGCTCGAGGTCATCCCGTCGTACCTCGAGAAGCCGAACGTCCTCGGGATCGGCGAGATCGGGCTCAACCGCGTCACGCGCAACGAGCTGGCCGGGTTCAAGGACCACGTGCACCTCGCGATGGAGCACGAGCAGCTCATCCACATCCACACGCCCCACCTCGAGGACAAGTGGAAGGGCACGAAGGTCATCTTCGACACCCTGGCCGCCGACGAGCGTATCGAGCCGCACCGCGTGATGGTCGACCACGCGGAGGAGCACACGGTCGACATGATCCTCGACCACGGCTTCTGGACGGGCCTCACGCTGTACCCGACCACGAAGGTCGCCCCGGGCCGCGCGATCGACATCATCGAGACGCGCGGGCCGGAGCGGATCTGCGTCGCGTCGGCCTGCGACTGGGGAGAGAGTCGGCCGCTGGCCATCCCCGAGTTCGTCCTCGAGATGCGCCGCCGCGGGCACCCGGACTCGCTGATCCGCAAGGTGGTCTACGAGAACCCGATCGAATTCCTCGGCCAGTCGCCGAGGTTCCGGCTCCCTGCCCGCGAGGGCGTTGTGGCGGTCTGATGAAGGTCGGCGACGGCCTCCACCTGACCTACTGCACGAATATCCACCCGGCCGTCGGCTGGAAGGCCGTACTCGGGAGCCTGCGCGCACACGCGCCTGCCCTCAAGGCGCGGCTCTCGCCGGACGCGCCGTTCGGCATCGGCCTGCGGCTGTCGGGCGCGGAGAGCGCCGAGCTGCTCGAGGGCGACCGCCTCGAGCGCTTCCGGGACTGGCTCGACGCCGAGGGCCTGTACGTGTTCACCATGAACGGCTTCCCTCACGGCACCTTCCACGGCGAGCCCGTCAAGGCCGAGGTGCACGCCCCGGACTGGCGCTCGGAGGAGCGCGTGGAGTACCTGCTGCGGATGGCCGAGATCATGGCCGGCCTGCGCGCCGAGGGGGAGCGCGGGACCATCTCCACCAGCCCGCTGTCGTACGCCCACTGGATCGGCGACGACCCCGCGGCCTGGGAGCGCTGCACCGAGAACATCATCCGCGTGGCGGACGGGCTCAAGCGGATCCGCGAGGTGCGCGGCGTGCACGTCGCGCTCGCGCTCGAGCCCGAGGCCGACGGGGCGCTGGCCGACACGGCGGACCTGATTCGCTGGTGGGACGACCGGCTCGACCGCGAGCACGTCACCGTCTGCTTCGACGCGTGCCACGCCGCCGTCGCCTACGAGGAGCCCGAGGCGGCGCTCGACGCGCTGGCCGGTGCGGGCATCGCCGTGGGCAAGGTCCAGCTCAGCGC
>JBOGXT010000005.1:0-1564 GCA_050694635.1 Thermoleophilaceae bacterium | reverse complement strand
GCGCGAGAGCGAAACCCGTCACGCCCACTAGTGTGTCCCGAGGGGAAAGTGCTGTTCGTGTGCACCGGCAATCTGTGTCGCTCCCCCATGGCCGAGGCGCTACTCAGGAGCGAGCTCGAGCGGCGCGGCTGCGACGGGATCGAAGTCTCCTCGGCCGGCACGTGGGCAGATTTCGGCCACGCCGCGACCTCCGAAGCGCGAGCGGCGGTCTCGGCGCGCGGTGCCGATCTCTCCGGGCACCGCTCCCGCCCCGTGATGGAGCAGGAGCTGGCCGCGGCCGACGTCGTCATTGCGATGACGAGCGTGCACATGCGCGAGATCGAGGCGCTGGTGCCCGACGCAATGGGCAAGGTCGTCCTGCTGAAGGAGCTTGCGGAGATCCAGGCGGGGCCCGGTTCGGGGACATCCGCCGACAGGCTCCGGGCATTCCTTGCGGGAACACGGCCGGCCCCGCGCCGCGATCTCGACGTCGACGACCCGATAGGACTGCCGTTCGGAGCGTACGAGCGGTGCTGCGACGAGCTCGAAGCCGGGGTGGCCGTGCTGGCCGACGTGCTCTGCGGTTAGGCCGCGAAAACCTCTGCTGCGGCGAGGGCGGCTCTAGGATGCCAACGTGAGATCGCTGCTCGGCTCGACGCCTCGCCTCCTCGCGCGGTCCTCGGAGCCTCCGACGCCTACGGCGTCGTTGGTTCCTGCGGAGGCTTCGTCGGCGAGCGTCGGCCTGCGCTGCTCAGGCGGAAGGGAAGAAAGACGATGAGGATCGCTCTGGGGGCCGACCACGCCGGCTATCTGCTCAAGACGCAGGTCGCCAAGCACCTGGCGGACGCCGGTCACGAGGTGATCGATCTCGGCACCGACTCCGAGGAGGCCGTCGACTACCCGCCGATCTCCGCGGCGCTGGGACGGGCGGTCGTTTCCGGGCGGGCGGAGTTCGGCATCGTCCTCGGCGGCACCGGGCAGGGGGAGCAGATCGCGGCAAACAAGGTCCACGGAGTGCGCGCGGCCCTTTGCTACAACGAGTTCACCGCGCGCCTTGCCCGCGAGCACAACGACGCTAACGTGCTCGCCCTGGGGGCGCGGCTGATCGCGACGGAGTTCGCCTGCGCGATCGTGGACTTGTTCTTACAGAGCAGCTTCGAGGGCGGCCGCCACGCGCGGCGGGTGGGCCAGATCGCCGGCATCGAGCAAGAGGAGTGTGAAGGAGGGGGTCCAGGGGGAACCAGTGAGGCGCCTTGGCGCCGGGGTTCCCCCGGGCCGCAGAGCGGGGAGCCGCGTGAGCGGCAACCCGATCGAGGAGGGACGGGAACAGGATGACGAACCCGGGCTGGGCCGACTGGGCCGCCGTGGAGAAGGTCGATCCCGACGTCGCCGACGCGATCTACTCGGAGGTCACGCGCCAGAACACCACGATCGAGTTGATCGCGTCGGAGAACTTCTCGTCGCCGGCGGTGCTCGCCGCCCTCGGAACACCCCTCACCAACAAGTACGCGGAGGGTTATCCCGGCAGGCGCTACTACGGCGGATGCGAGTTCGTGGACGTCGCCGAGTCGCTCGCGATCGAGCG
>JBOGXT010000004.1:0-2376 GCA_050694635.1 Thermoleophilaceae bacterium | reverse complement strand
ACCATGCGCTGGAAACCCGCCCTGAACGCCTTCGAGATCACCTTCGAAGGCCGCCTGTCAACCGTCCGGAAGTAACCCAACAACCGTGGTTACACCGTTCGTTTGACAGACCCGGTCCATGCGCGTGCCGCCCTCGTGCTCCAGGAGCCGAACTGAGATCTTGCTGACCGGCGAATCTTCGAGCGGCGCCCCGTGGGAGTCGGCGCAGGCGTCGGTGAACTGCAGCGACGTCGGCGGATCTACCGATGTGACCCGCCACCTGCCCCAGAGCTGGTCGCCGTCCGGACCGGTCATGAAGTAGGTCACCTCCCCGCCCGGAGTGAGGGCGTGATTCTCGACCGTCGCCGGATAGCCCGGCGGCCCCCACCATCGCTCGAGCTTGCGCGGATCCGACCAGAGTTCCCACGCCTGATCGATCGGACTGTCGAAGTCGGCGATCAGGGTGATGGTGAGGCTTTCGTAGTCCGTGTCGACGCTGGTGATAGCCACTCGGTTCCTTCCGTTGCGAGCACGTTCGACATGCGTTCGACCCGGCCGCGCCAAGTCGCCTCCAGCTCGTCCAAGGCCTGGCGCGCGCGCTCGACCGCAGCAGCATTGGTGTGGACGAGCTGCTCGCGCCCGCGGCGCACCTTGACGACCAGGCCTGCCCGCTCCAGCACGGCGACGTGCTTCTGCACCGCGGCGAAGCTCATCGGGTAAGGCTGCGCGAGCCGCGAGACCGAGGGCTCGTCCGCCGCGCAGCGGCGAAGGATGTCGCGGCGGGTCGAGTCGGCCAGGGCGCGGAAGACCTCGTCGACGACCTCGGTCGAAACCTTATCTACAACCATATTGTTGTAGGTTACCTGCCATCGGGGTAAGAAGACCCATCTCCCAACCGTGCTCAAGCCGAGAAGGGAACCACGATCATGAAACTGACGACCAACACGCAGGTCTCCGTCGATGGCGTGATGCAGGCAAACGGCGGGCGGAATGAGAAGCAGGATCCCGGCATGGAGCGCGGCGGATGGGCCAGGCCACTGTTCGACAGCGAGGCCATGACGTTCGTCGACGAGTTCTACCAGCGCGCCGACGCGTTCCTGTTCGGCCGGCGCACCTACGACCTCTTCGCCGGCTACTGGGGCGTGCGGGAAGATCTCGAAAACCCCATCGTCGGTGCCTTGAACACAAAGCCCAAGTACGTCGCATCGAACACGCTCACCGATCCGAAGTGGGCGGACACGACCGTCCTCTCTGGAGACCTTGCGGCGGCAATCGGCGAGCTGAAGGCCAGGCCGGGAGGCGAGCTGCAGGTGCACGGTAGCGGCGCCCTGACCCGGTGGCTCCTCGAGAACGAGCTCGTCGACGAGATCAACCTGCTCGTCTGCCCCGTAGTCGTCGGCCACGGCGCGCGGCTGTTCCCCGAGACCGGCCCGGACCTAGCGCTTGACCTGGTCGAGTCGCGAGCCTTCCCGAAGGGCATAACGCTCCATGTCTACCGGCCGGCTGGGCGCCCCCAGTACCCAACCGACTAAAAGCACACCCGATCAACCGCACTCGAGGAGAGCACATGACCGCTACCTACACCTTCGACGTCTTCTCCAGCCTCGACGGCTACGGCGCCCACAGCGGCAACTGGGGCGGCTACTGGGGCAAGCAAGGCCCCGAGTTCCTCGACCACCGCCTCGCCTTGTACGACCAGGAGCAGCGGATGGTCTTCGGGGCCAACACGTATCGGGCCCACGCGCGGATGCTGGCCTTGAGCGAGGAGCCCGAGGTGCGTGACCCATGGGTCACCCGGATGAGGAGCCTGCCGGCAACGGTGGTGTCGACAACGCTCGAAGAACCCCTCGACTGGCCGAACGCGACCGTCGTGAGCGGCGACCCCGTCGACGTCGTCGCCCGGCTCAAGGAGGAGTCCGAGGTGCCGTTGCGCTCGCACGGCAGCCTGTCGTTGAACCGGGCGCTGATGGCCGCCGGCCTCGTCGACCGCGTGCAGGTGACGCTCTTCCCTGTGATCACCGGCCAGACCGGGCTGGACCCGATCTTCCAGGGTGCGGCCGACTTCGACCTGGAGCTGGTCGAGAACCGGACGCTCGACGGTCACATCCAAGAACTCGTCTACCGACCCACCCTCCATTGACCTGTACGGATTTCGCCCGCCTAGGACGCGAGGGCGCACCCCACCAGCGCTGCTCAGGCTCGGTGTACCTCGGGCTCGGCGCCCAGATCGCGCTCGACGTTGACCGCCGGGGAGGCGCTCGGCGGCGGCGGCTCTAGCCTTGACCTGTGGGCAAGCTGATCTACTCCATGAGCGTTTCGGCGGACGGATTCATCGCCGGTCCGGACGGGGATTTCAGCCTGGACTACGCCGGGCGAGGAGCTGTTCCGCTTCCACAC
>JBOGXT010000003.1:0-14900 GCA_050694635.1 Thermoleophilaceae bacterium | reverse complement strand
GCTTACGCGCGAGCGCTCGACAGCGCAGATTGCCGCCGGCGCCTCGGAGCGCTCGCGCAGCCTGCGCACCGAGCTGCGGGGCGGTCTCTCCGGCCTCGACATCGAAGGAGCCGAGGATCTGCTGGGGCGCCTCCTACAGGTGCGAGCGGAGGACTTCGACGGCCGCTCCGGCTGGCGCCCCTTCGACGACGCACGCCGGCGCCTGCGCCGCGCGGAAGCCCTCGGTGAGCGACGGGAGGCTGCACTCTCCGTGGTCGAGCGGGGTCTCGAACTGTTCGGCGCGCCGGTCGACGCGGACGCCGAGGAGCTCGGGCCGGTGGAGGTCGGCCCCGAGGAGATTCAGCTGGTCGCCTACGAGGTCCTGGTCGAGGGGCCTGCCGCTGTGCCGTCGGCGCCCGAGCCGCCTCCGCAGCGCCTCTTCGGCTGAGTCTGCGCGCCCGGGTCGGCCCGGCGGACAGCGTGCAGGGTTGTCACCGAGCCGTAGCTCACTTCTTACATCCAGCGTCCCACCTGTCACGGGCGATGGATCAGTCTCGGCGGCATGGAGCGAGCGGAGCTCACCCGCGACGCGGACTGCGCGCTCTGCCGCCTGCTGCCCTATGGCGGCTGCGACTGGCACGTCGCGCTGAACGGCGGCGATCTTCCGAGGCGCGGGAGCGCCCTGGATTCGGTCACGACCACAGGGGGTGAGCAGGCGCCCGCTCTGCTGTCACGTCCGGCCTCCGCGATACACAGAGAAGTCCATCCCAGGCAGGAGCGGAAAGCGACTCAGATGGTAACTACGAAGAGGATCTTCATCGGCTTCGCGGTCGAGGACAAGCACTACCGGGATCTCCTGCGCGGACAGTCGAGGCTCGGCGATTCGCCGATCGAATACACCGACATGTCGGTCAAGGAGCCGTGGGACAGCTCGTGGAAGACGAAGTGCCGGCAGCGCATCAAAGCCTGCGATGGCCTCATCGCCCTGCTGAGTAAAAACGTGCGGAACGCGGACGGTGCGCGCTGGGAGATCAAGTGCGCGGTCGAGGAGGGTGTCCCCGTCCTCGGCGTCCACATCTTCAAGGACGACGACTACAAGCCGCCCGAGACTCAGGGCAAACGGCTGATCCGCTGGACCTGGGACGGGATCGGCAACTGGATCAACGCCTTGTAGGTCAGTGGGGCAGCCACCGGAACCAGAGTCGGCCGAGGTGCGCGGCGCGATGGAGGCGGCCGAGCTGCCCAGCAGCTACTTCGAGCTCTACAAGCTTGCGGTCGAGATGGCCGATCGCATCTCCGCCCGCCGCGGGATCGCAAACAGCTTCTTCCTGACCGCCAACACAGGGATCGTCGCTCTCCTAGGCAGCCGGGATGTGCGCTGGTACCTCGCCGCCGCCGGCATCGTCTTCGCCGCCGCTTGGTGGGCGCTTCTCAAGAGCTACCGCGATCTCAACAGCGCCAAGTTCGAGATCATCCTCGCCATGGAAGAGCGACTACCGATTAGCGTCTACGGCGACGAATGGATCGCCTCCGCCGGGAGCCGGTCAAGTTCAGCCTGCGCCGGGACGCCCTGAGGTCATGGCTCGCTCAGTACCGCGAGCTCGGCAGCATCGAGCGGGTCGTCCCGTGGGTGTTCGCCCTCATCTACGCGGCAGAAATTGTGCGACAGTTGAGCGCGTGAGTTACCTGGACGACCTCGCAGCCGAGATCGAGCGGCAGGTTCCGGGCGAGGTGCTCCCCGACGGGGAGACTCGGTCACTTTTCCGCCTCTACGCGCTCCTCGCCCTTGCGAAGGGGCGGTCGGTGGACGCGGAGGACGTGCACAACGCGTGGGCGGCGTGGATCCAAGACCGAGATCCAGACCACCGCTCGCTCAAGCCGTTCGAGGAGCTTGATCCCGAGACGCAGGCCTCAGACGAGCCGTTCGTCGAGGCGATCAGGGCGGTGGCCGCGCGCCTTGAGCGGGCGCCGGCCTGAGACTCGCCGCGGGTCAGCGGGCGCGGCTCAGGGAGCTAGGGAGCTGCGACGCGGAGCGCTCCGCAACTTCCTTCAGCCGGCAATGGAAGATCTCGGCTCGCCGCTTGCCGCGCTGGTTCGCGTTCAGATAGTTCCGGATCCCGGACGGTTCGATCCGGTTCGTTCCGCGACGCAGGTCACGGTCATGATGCCCGTGAAGGTTGCGGAGCGCCACGTTCATGTCGTTGCTCGACTTCTGGCTGTGGTGTGAGAGGAGATTTCGGATCGAGATCACGGCGTCGATAAGCAGCCGGTCCTCGTTCGGAAGGTTTTCAACCGCGTCGCGATATGCGGGGCGCAGGTGGTCATTCGCCCGCTGCGTCCAGATCGTCGAGCTTCCAAGTGACACGTTTTCTCCGTCCGGATCGAAGAGAGTTCGAACCACCTCGAGGCTCGGATGCTTCGGGAGGTCGACCGCGACCCGCCCAGCCAGGCCCTTCCAGCGTCCGGTAACGCTCTGCTCGACCCGCCGCGTGAGTTCTTCCTTGAATTGGCCGCTGTCTCGGTTGATCGCGGCGATGTGCCAGTCCGATCGAAAGGTTTCGAACGCAACGGCCGCACGCTGGAACGCGTCGAGCGAAACCTGCTTTGCCAGCTCGCCGGTCTCGCCGACCTCCGCGCGCAGGCGCTTCCAGAGGTCGACGGATTCGTCCAGCTCACGCTGAAAGGCGTCGATGACGTCGTTCGGGTTCTGCTTCCGCATCAGGCTTGCCGTCGAGGGGAAGCGTAGAACCCGAGCCGTGGCCTGTACCTCAGCAATCACAGAACGTGGAGATGGAGCGACTCGATCCGAGCCCGGTTGGCTCGGTTCAAATACCGTCCGGTCAGGGCGACTTCACAACTGTGCCCTTGCGCGGTTGCGGTCGTACAAGGCGCCGCCTCGGCTGACCGGAGGCCGGCCGGGCGAGGATGGACGTGTGCGAGCCCGACCTTGTTGCCGTGCCGGACCGCTGCCGCGCGAAGGTCTGTCAGGGTGCGGCAGTAGCGTGCCTTGCTGACTTTGCAAATGGTGCACGCCGACGGAAGGGAGCTGAGAAATGGGTGCGGCATCGGACACGGGGGCGACGATCCTCCAGCTGAAGATCAGCCTTGTCGGGGCGTCGAACCTGCCGGTGTGGCGGCGCGTGCTCGTCCCGGCCGAAATCCGGCTCGACCGCTTCCACGAGGTGATCCAGGCGGCGATGGGCTGGGAGGACTGCCACATGCACGTCTTCACGAACGGCTCAGCCGAGTACGGGCTAGCGGATCCCGAGCTCGGCCATCAGGACGAGCGCCGGACGATGCTCACCGAGCTGCTCACGCAACCGGGGGACCGGATTCGGTACGCCTATGACTTCGGCGATGGTTGGGAGCACGACATCCTGGTGGAGGACGTACTCGCCGCCGAGCCGGATGCGTCCTACCCGATCTGCCTGACCGGCAAGGGCGCGTGCCCACCCGAGGATTGCGGGGGCGTCTGGGGGTACGCGGACCTCCGCGAGGTGCTCGCCGACACCGCCCACGAGGAGCACGAGGACATGCTCGAGTGGCTGGGACTCGACAGCGCGTCGGAGTTCGATCCCGCGAGGTTCGACGTGGACGAGGTCAACGGGGCACTCGGCCTCATGGGCGCTGCGCGTCGCTGAGCCCCCCCGACGACGCGGCGGCGCCATGTCCCGGTAGCCGGACCGCCTTGCCATGCTCGGCGCGTGGCGCGGACACAGGCCGTCTGCGCCGCGCCGAAGCCGAGGAAGAGCTTGACGCGTTTATCCAAATAGATAAGCTAGAGCACATGAAGACCAAGGCCGACAACCGCATCAGCCCGAAGGGATCGCCTGCCACCAAGGCGGCCAGCGGCCGTGCCCGTCGCAGCGAGGAGTACCGCGAGGCTCGCGATGAGTACGGAGCGATCCGCGAGCTGCGCAAGAAGAACTGGATCGCCGCCCACATCCGCGAGCGACGCTACGAGCTGGATCTGACCCAGCTGGAAGTCGCCGAGCGAGCCGGCACCTCGCATTCCTTCATCTCGAAGCTCGAGGGGGGCGAGCACATTCCGACGATCCCGGTGCTCAAGCGCATTCTCGCCGTGCTCGATGAGGAGCTACTGATCGGGATCGAGCGCCAGGTCCCGAACGAGGAGCCCGAGCGCGAGGTCGCGCCGGTGCCGGAGCTCGGTACGGCCTGACCGCGCTACTGGCTACCGAGGCCGGCGTGCAGTGCGGCGATCCGCCGGCCCGCCTCGCGGTTCAAATACCGTCCGGTCAAGGCGACTAAGCCGGCCTCAGCCGGTGGTATCTTGCTCTCCGGCGCCGTTCCGCGCCCAACCCTCGATTCCGGCGCTCACGCCGCCGGCTCCAGCGAGGGCAAAGGGGGCCTCGAGCCGTCGGGACGCCGGTCGGATGCTGCCCTTTCCGGCGGGGCACCGTGAGCGTGAGTCGCGGGGCCGCCGCCCCGAGAGGAGCACCAGATGACCAGGCAGAAGTCCTTCAAGCGCCTCGTCCGGTCGCGGATGGAGAAGACGAGCGAGAGCTACACGGCTGCGCGCGCGGCGCTGTTGGCTGCCGAGGAACCGAAGGCAACCGAGGGGCCGACGCTCCCGCTGTCGGACGAGGCGATCCGGCGGCGCACCGGGCGGGGATGGGAGGATTGGTTCGACCTGCTCGACGAGTGGAGCGCGTCCGAACGACCGCACAAGGAGATCGCGCGCTGGGTGGCCGAGGAGCACGGGACCGACGGCTGGTCGGCGCAGGCGGTGACCGTCTCCTACGAGCGCGCCCGCGGCCTGCGGGCCGTCGGCGAGCACGCCGATGGCTTTGCGATCACGGCCTCCAAGACCGTGGCGGTCCCGGTCGAGCGGCTCTACGACGCCTTCATGGACGAGTCGCTGCGCAAGAGCTGGCTGCCCGAGCACGAGCTTCGCGAGCGAACCGCCACGAAGCCGCGGACGGCCCGCTTCGACTGGGGCGGCGGCGAGAGCCGAGTTGTCGTCGGCTTCACGGCGAAGGGCGAGGCGAAGAGCACCGTGGACCTCTCGCACGAGCGACTCGCCGACGCCGAGGAGGCGGAACGCATGAAGGCCCTGTGGCGAGACCGGGTCGCGACGCTGAAGAAGGTGCTGGAAAGGTGATCTCGCTGAATGTCGCATGAGAACGTCGAGATCGTTCGCCGCGCGCTCGAGGCGTTTCGGGTGGGTGACGTCGACGGTGCCCTCGCCTTCGCTCATCCGGACCTGGTCTCCAGGAGGGTCGATCCCGATGGCGCCGTCGTCCACGGCCACGACGGGTTTCTCCAGCTGTTCGCCGATTGGACCGAGGGCTTCACCGACTTCTCGTTCCGACCCGACGCGTACGCCGACGCCGGCGATCGGGTGCTCGTTCAGATGCGCCAGTGGGGGCGCGGCGTGGGCAGCGGGGTTCTCGTCGAGGGCGACTATTGGCTGGTCTTCGCGCTCGAGGACGGCCTGGTCACGCGTTTCGACATCTACTCTGACAAGGGTCAGGCCCTCGCCGCGGCCGGGCTACCGGCTTAGCTGCTGCTCGATTGCGAAGGTGGTGCCGTCGGGGTCCTTGAACCACGCGACCTTCCCGTCGCCGGTCGCCGCGATTCCCTTCGCGTCGGTCTCGAGCGGCGGTTCGTCGAACCTCTCGAACGTCACGCCGTTGGCGCTGAGCTCGTCGACGACCTGCTCGATGTCGTCGACGTACCAGGTGGCGAGCGTCGCCGTGGCGGCCCCGGCATGATCGGGCGACGGGTAGACGTGGAGCGACGCGCCGCCCGCCGACGAATAGATCCGGCCCCGTCGTGCTGCTCCTCCGCCACCTCGAGCCCGAGCCTCCCCTCGTAGAATTCGATGGCCTCGGCCATGTCGGACACGGCGACGGATGTGGTCAGCCTGTAGCTGCTCAAGCTCATGAGTACCTCAGCTGCTCGTCCCAGCCCTCCGGGCGCCCCTCGCGCGTGAGGTCGAAGATGTTCCAGAGCGGCTCGATCGTGCCCACGTGCCGGGGGTCCTGGTCGCCGTCGGTGGGCGCGAACATGAGCTCGGAGCTCCAGAAGTGGCGGATCGTGTCACCGTCGCGCTGGAACACGTTCAGGATCGGGATCTGAGAGCCGTCGGCCGTCTCGCCGCTGTAGTCGCGCTTGTACGTGTTCCCCGCCGCGGAGAGCAGGCGAAGGCGCTGCCAGCCGCGCTCCTTCGCGAACGTGAGGACATGCTCCGGGGGCGCCTTCGCCACGACCGCGAGGTTCACCAGCGGCTCGGCGTGCTCGACGACCCCGTCGAGCTGGTCGAGCAGCGCCACGCACGACGGGCACGGGCCCTCCGCGAGCGGCAGCTCAGCCGTACGTCCGGTCGCCGGCCCCGGCCGGTCGTCCTGCCGGGAGCGCGGGAACATGAAGTTGTAGATCAGGAGCGAGTCCCTGCCGGGCGCGAACAGCTCGGACATCCGCACGTCGGTCGGCTCGCCGTCCGGACCGGCGCCCTGGAAGACGTAGTCCTCAGGCACGACCCCGCCCGGGGGCAGCTCGCGCCGCAGCGCGGCCACCGCCTCCATCTCCCTCCGCAGCTCGATCTCCCGCTCTAGCAGGCGCTCGCGCGCCGCCCTGTACTCCGGCGACTCGCCGGGGAACGTCGTCCTCGCCATGACTCAACTCCTTGTCGTGTGTGGGATACAGACTGGATGAGCGCCGAGAACTGACCGCACGCTACGCGGGCAGCTCGCGCGGGAGGCCGAAGCTCGGGAAGATCTCGCCGTCGACGAACGAGGTGACCGCGGCGATGCCCTCGCCGCGGAGCGTGAGCACGTCGAGCACGGAGGCGACGTAGCTGCGGCGCACCGGGTCCCACATGTAGCAGCCCACGGCCACCTGCCCGTTGGCGCGGGCCGCGCGGTGCCGCCACCGGTATCGGAACGGCCCGTCGGTCAGGAAGCCGGCGATCTCGTCGAGGCCGCGGTACCGCCCCGGCATCGGAGGCATCGACCAGGTGGCATCCTCGGCCAGCATCGCGACGATCGCGTCGAGGTCGCCTCGGTCGAGCGCGTCCATGTAGCGCTCGACCGCGTCGCGGATGCCATCGTCGCCGAGCTGGCGCAGCGTGGCCTGCTGGCTCTGCTCGGGCAGCCGCTCCTCGACGGCCGCGCGGGCCCGCCGCAACGCGCCGTTCGCCGACGACACGGTCGTCTCGAGCGACTCGGCCGTCTCCCTCGCCGAGAAGCCGAGCACGTCTCGCAGGAGCAGCACCGCGCGCTGGCGCGCCGGCAGATGCTGGAGCGCCGCGACGAACGCGAGCTCGACGCTCTCCCGCTGCTCGTACCGCGCCTCGGGCGAGGCCAGGCCGTCCTCTAGCGCGAGCTGCTCGTCCGGGTACGGCTCCACCCGCACCGACTCGAGCTTCGGCCGCCGCTGGATCGCGTCGACGCACGCGTTGGTGGCGATCCGGTACAGCCACGTGCGCAGCGAGCTGCGGCCCTCGAACCGGCGCATTCCGCGCCACGCGCGCAGGAGGGCGTCCTGCAGCGCGTCCTCGGCGTCGTGCACCGAGCCGAGCATGCGGTAGCAGTGCGCGTGGAGCTCGGCGCGATGGGGCTCCACGAGACGGCGGTAGGCGTCCTCTGGCACGGCGGTGATCATGCACGTATCTAGACCGGCGGACCCGCCCGAACTCATCGCCGCCGGCGGGGGTAGCATCGCCGCCGTGCTCAAGCGCTTCGGCCTCGCCGCGCTGATGGCGTTCCTCGCGCTGAACGTATGGACCGGGAGCCCGCTGCTCGCGCTGTGGATCGGGTCGCGCATCCAGGGGGAGAACACCCAGCCGTCGATGGGGGCGGTCGCGGCCGTGGTGCTCTGCCTGATCGTGTTCAGCGTGCTGCTCTACCAGGCGCTCAAACGCGTGAGCTACGCCTACCAGGAGCAGACCGGCACGCTGCCCACCGTGCGCACGCACGCGCCCTGGCTGCGCAGCATGCGCGGCGAGCGGCCCGACTACCCGGGGCACACCGCCCGGATCAGCGGCGCGGAGCGGATCGTCGTGGCCGCCGTGATCGTCGCCGCGGTGGCCTTCGAGGTCTGGTTCTTCTTCTTCTCCGGCTCGTCGATCGGCGGCGGCTCGGGCCGCTGACCGCGCAGCGGCCTATTCTCGTTGGGAGACCGCGTGTAACGGGGAGGACAATGTGGCGTCTTTCGAAGCATGTGCTATAGCTTCCTTCGAAGTGACCGACTAGGAGAGAGGAAGGTCGCATGCCCCTGTCAGCCTCAACCATCTACCAGTCGTCCGACCTGAACAGGCGCGGGCGCGCAGTACTGGACGCGGCGCGGGGCGGCCTCGCGCGCGTGCGGGACCGGGATGGCGTGAGCCTCGTGATGACTCGTGAGGAGCGTCTGGCAGAGCTCGAGGCCACGTCGGCGATGATGCGTAGGCTCGCCGAGGCGGTTGCGAGCTTCGTCGTGCTTGAGCACGCCGTGGCGCATCGCACCGACCCGGAGCCCGGGCTGCCCGATTTCGGCGCTTGGACATGGCTTCGGGCTCTACCCCGCGAAGATCTCGCTGAATTCGTGCAGGAGGTGCGGGACGCGCTGTTCGCGTCCTGCCGCGAGCTCTCACTGAACCCCCTCCAGGACACCCTCGACGGGTGGAAAGCAACGGCGGAGGCGCTCAGTGACGAGGCGTCCCGCGAAACGCTCCTTGGGGCGCCCGACGAAGAGGACTTCGTCGAGGTGGAGCGGCCAGAGAGCCGCGAGCCCGTAGAAGCCTGATCCGGCGGGCGGGTACTGCCTTCCCGCCCGCCGATCGGACGCGTAGCTTTTCCGCCCCATGACTCGGGGCGAGACCAGCGGCGCCGAGACGAGCGCTTACAAGCCGTACACCAGCGCGCGCCGGCCGGGTGGTCCACCGGAAAGCCGACCGGGTTTTCGCATCCTGGTCCACCGCAAGCACGAGGCGCGCTGGAACGAGCTCGTGGACCGCGTGGGGCTGGAGCAGGCACAGCGTTTTTGCTTACGATCACGTGTGCCAAACGCCCGGAGCACCGGCGGAGGGGATTAGGGTTACGCCGCTCCGCGGGCGGGCTGGTCGACCACAAGAGCCAGGCTTCTCCCAGACGCTCCACTGGCGGGTTCCGGGCAGGGCTGCACGGATCGACTACCAGTACAACGCCGCATATCGCGGTGGTCGAAAGGGCGACCCATCGAGGGGGATCGGGCGATCCACGTCTCTCAGGGCCTTCCTCGCTCCGTCCCCTACTCGAGGATCCACCACCCCGCCCATCGCCTCGAAGGCACGCTGGCCGGCCTCTGGCTCCCGCAACGCGTCGCCGAGCAGATCGGCCACGAGAACCCCCCGGGTTCACGAACCGCGTCTACGCGAAGGCCGCCAAGCGGCGTGAGAGACTGTCGGGCGACTACCTCGCCGCCTTCGATCGAGCGCTTGAATGGCCGGCACTGAGCAGCGGAGGCGATTCGGCCCTCGTGCCGGCACCGCGCGACACGGTTGAGGTAGTCGCCGATTCCGCGTCCTAGAGCCCTACAGTGGTATCGGGCCCCCGTAGCTCAGCTGGATAGAGCGGCTGCCTTCTAAGCAGCGGGCCGGAGGTTCGAGTCCTCCCGGGGGCACTGACCCTGACGGTGGTCGAACCGCGGGCAAAGAGAGAGACGGGTAGATCTCGGCGCGGCTGACGACGCGGATCTCCTCGACCAGCCCCTGAAGGAGAGCCTTGCGGGCCGGTGGGTCGCCGGTGTCGATCACCTCGCGAACCTGCGCTTGGAGCGCCCGCAGCTCCTCGTCTGTAAGCGGCTCCGGCGCCTCGTCTGCGTCGACGGCGAGCTCCTCGCGGCGAGCCTCCAGGCCGCGGAGCCGTCGCGAGAGCCCGGCGATGCGACCGGCACAGTCGCGCTCCGCCATCGTTCCGACCTCGAACGCGGCGAAGTAGCGCTCGAGCGCGTCATCGGTCTTTCGAAGCTCGGCCTCGATGCGCTCGAGCTCGGCCTCGCGGCGGGGGCGCTCGGCGTCGAGCTCGGAGAACGCGTCGGCGATCGCCTCGCGGACCACGTCCTCCTGGGCGAGGACGCGCTCGAGCTGGCCGAGGATCGCCTCCTCGAGCTCGCCGGCCGGCAGGCGATCGGCGTCGCATGCCTTTGGGCCGTAGCGCTGGCGGGAGAAGCAGACGTAGTAGGCGTAGCGGCCGCCGTTGCCGTGGGCGGCGGCGCCGACGTAGCGCTTGCCACAGCGCGCACACTTGACGAGCGCGGTGAGCAGATAGTCGCTCTGGTTGGAGCGCCGAAGCGAGGCGTCCTCGCCGCGCTTGCGCAGGATCTCGGCGGCGCGGTCGAACAATGCGGGGTCGACGAGCGGCTCGTGCGGAGCCGGGTAGTGGCGCCCGCGGAAGTAGATCTCGCCGACATAGGCGCGATTGCGGAGAATCGTCAGCACGGCGGGGACGTTGAACGGCTTGCCGCGCTTGGTCCGGTAGCCGCGCTCTGTCAGCCACTTGGCGATCGAGGAGGAGCCCTCCAGCCGCTCCGCGTAGCGGCGAAAGACCTCCGCGACGACCGGAGCCTCCGTCGGCTCGGGGCAGAGGAAGCGGCGGTCGGAGTCGAGTTGGTAGCCGAAGGGGAGCGAACCGCCGGTCCACTCCCCGCGGCCCGCCTTTCGCTCCATCCCGGCGATCACCCGGTCGGTGATCGTCGCCCGCTCGAACTCGGCGAAGACGCCGAGCATCTGCACCATCATCCGCCCCGCCGAGGTAGCCGTGTCGAACGGTTCGGTCGCCGCGCGGAAGAGGACGCCAGCTTCATCGAGCTGCTCGAGGATCTGGGCGAGGCGGCGGACCGAGCGCGAGAGCCGGTCGACCCGGTAGACCAAGAGCAGGTCGAAGCGCTTTGCCTCGGCCTCGGCGAGGGCGCGCCTGAGGCCGGGGCGCTCGAGCGTCGCACCCGACATCTGATCGCTGAAGCGACGGGCGATCTGCCAGCCCTCCTGCGACTCGGCGTAGGCGGCAAGGCGCTTCGCCTGCGCCTCGAGCGAGTAGGGCTGGTGGGCCTCGTCGGTCGAGCTGCGGGTGTAGGTGGCGACTCTCATCGCTGCTGGTCCTTGCTCTTCTGCTGTGGCGACCGTCCAGGAGACCTCGACGCACCGACGATGTCAAGCCCGCCGCCGGCGAGGAAGTCGCGGTAGGCGCCGTCGATTGAGGTGCGGGCGTCTTGGCCATCACCAGGTGTGCCGGAGCCTCGGATCGGGATCCGCGCCCGCGGCAGCACGGACCGGTCATCTCCGAGGCTCGCTTAACAACCTGCGTGGAACCGGCAACGTGGTGAACTCCGCTGGCTCGGCTCTGGCTGCGGCGCGAAACGATGAGCGGAAGTGCCTCTGCCTGGCGCTCCGAGCGCTACGAGTGGTCAGCCCACGCGCCGAAGCTTCGCGATCGGGACGAAGACGATCCGGGCGGCCGGGTCCAGCTCGGGCGTAGTGATCTCCACCATCGCCGTGTCACCGCCGCGCAGCTCGAGTACGCCGCCACGTGCGCCGGCGGGCGCATCGTCGACCGGCTCGGTCAGCTCGACTCGGTCGAAGGCGGCGATCTCGCGGACTACGGCCATAGCTCCATGTTAGGTGCTCGGATAGGCGGTAACCAGCCGCGGCGCGGCATCCTCGTCGGCGTAGTGCCATGCGGTCGCAACCAGCGCCGTTCGGTCGTTGATCGTGAGCGTGACCTCTACACCGCAGACAACGCCGTGTGGCGCCCGGTCACGCGTGACCGAGACCGGGGCATCCAGGACGCCTGCGGCAACCGCCGCCCAGATGCGCCCGCTGTCGGCTGGTCCGACGTCGAACACACGCGCCCAGTCGTCCCCGTGGCCATGCCGGGCGAGGATCCAGCCGCGCCACTTGTCCGCCGCAGCGTGCGCGTCGGCGGCGCGGGGCAGCGGCTGTCCGATCTCGGGGAAGGGCATCGCAGAGCGGGGGGAGCCGGGCCAGGCAATTTGCCTGAGCGGCGGCGCTTGCGACTACCCCTCCGCCGCTTGGCATGGGGGCGGCCCCTGCAGCCGCGCGAGGTGGTTCGGATTATGTGTGGCCGGGTGCGCTGGAGGATTCCGCTTGCTAGAGGGGTATTCGGGAGGTTGGAGAACGCCCTGGGGTGGCAACAGGGCTGGCAACGCGGCAACGGTGACCGGGTTGCCACTGGAGCGGACGTCGATTGCCGGCGTGTATCGGCGCGGTTCGCGCTTTGTGGTGGTGTATCGCAGCGGCGCGGCCCGACGCTGCATGCGTACGCGCTCGGGTGGCTCGATCGCTACGCCGGCTCTGGTCGTGACAGCGTGCGGGAGAACACGCGCCGGGAGTGCCGGCGGCTGCTGGCGACGTTCGCGCTGCGCTATTTCGATGGGGAGTTGCGCTTGGGGCGATGTCGACCGCGTCGGGGTGCAGCGGTTCGTCGACTGGCTGACGAGCCGGCCGGGGCGCAACGGGCGGCCGTGCGACCGTTCGGTTGCCAACGCGCTGGCGCCGTTGCGGGCCGCGTTGGACGCCGCGGTGGGCGAGGGTCTGCTCGAGCACAACCCCGCTGACGCGGTCGTGCTGCCGCGTCGCCGCGGCGGCCGGGCGTGGGAGTTTCGCGAGCGGCGCTTCCTCACGCGCGAGGAGCTCGCGCGGCTGCTGGACGAGGTGCCGCCGAAGTGGCGGCCGCTCGTGGAGCTGCTCGCCGCGACCGGGCTACGGATCTCGGAGGCGATCGCGCTGCGCTGGAGCGATCTCGAGCTCGACTCGGGCTCGCCGCGGTTGCGGGTCAGTCGGGCGATCGTTCGCGGTGTCGCCGGCGCGCTCAAGTCGCGCCACGGGGCGCGGCTGGTGCCGCTGCCGCCCGATCTTGCCGCCACCCTTTGCGGGCTACGGCCGGCCGAGGCGGCCGACGAGCGCCTGCGGGATAGCGAGCCGCTCGGCAAGCTGTTCGCGTTCGGTTCGCGCTGCTCGCGCCGGCGGCCACCTGCTGGGGCACGGGTTACCGGTGGTCGACCACTTCGATCGGGCAGGTGGGACCGGTTGCGGCGGCGAGCCGCCGGTCGGTGGTCACCAGGATCGCAGCCAGCGCCTCGGCGAGCGCCACGTACATCGCGTCCCAGCCGCGTACGGTGTCTCGCAGCCGCCACGCCCGGGCGAGCAGGAGCCGGTGACCGAAACGCTCACCGGGCCAGGCCTCGAGGTCCTCGATCGCCTGGGCGGCCTCGGTGCGGTCAAGGCGCCCACGCAGGTGCTCGCGCCGGACGACGCCAAAGACCTCGACGTCCACGATGTGCGGGGCCGCGTGATCGCCGTCGGCGGCCAGCCGCTCGCGGATCGCCTCCGCGCCCGGCCCGCCGATCAACACCTCACACAGGCAGGAGGCGTCAACCACCAGCATCGGGCCACGGGCCGCGCTGCTCGTCGAGCGCCGCCACGACCTCGAGCCGCCCGAGCGGCGAGGAGCGCCGCCGCGTGCGCTTCAGCCACTCCTCCACACTGGGCCGTGCGGCGAGGCGCGCAGCCTCGACTCGCAACAGCTCCGGCACGCTGACCCCGGCCTCGGCGGCGCGTCGGGCCAGGCCGGCGTAGACATCGTCGTCGAGGTCGCGGATCTGCACGGTCTTGGGCACCACGCCATCCTAGCATGCGTCTCGCATCAGAGCATGCAAATGCGCATCTCGAATCCGGCTTACGTGTCCCGAGCGCCGTTCCTTGGGTTCTCGCGGTGATCGCAACACCCCGATGGGAGGAGTGCTGCCGATGGCCGTGTTCACTGACGTGATGGTTCCCGAGAGAGTTCAGCCGTTCTGGGCCGCGCTGCAGCGCGGCGAGTTCATCACCGACGCGGCCGCGGAGGTCGGCACGTATCGCAAGAAGGGGACCCGGTGGGTGGCGGCTGCGGGCGGGGTGCGTCCGCGCCGCGGTCGCGATCTCAAGGGCCGCTGTCTGACGTTCTGCGAGCGTGAGGAGATCGCGCTCGCGAGCGCGGGCGGAGAGTCGATCCGCTTGATCGCCCGGCGGCTGGGCCGCTCGCCGTCGACGGTCTCGCGCGAGCTGCGGCGCAACGCCGATCGTCGGGGTGGCTACCGGGCCACCACGGCACACGCCCAGGCCTGGGAGCGCGCGAGCCGGCCCAAGCCGGCGAAGCTCGCCGTCAACCTGGCGCTGCGGGCGAAGGTGCAGCAGGATCTCGCTTGCCGCTACTCGCCCGAGCAGATCGCCGGTCGGCTGCGGGTCGAGTTCCCCGACCAGCCGGAGATGTGGGTGTCGACGGAGACGATCTACCAGTCGCTCTACGTGCAGTCCCGGGGCGCGCTGCGGCGCGAACTGACCCGCTGCCTGCGCACGGGGCGGGCGCTGCGCCAGCCGGGCCGCAAGGCCGGCCAGCGCAAGAACCGCATTCCCAACATGATCAACATCGCTGAGCGCCCGCCGGAAGCCGACGATCGCGCCGTCCCGGGTCATTGGGAGGGCGATCTGTTGATCGGCAAGCGCAACGCGACGGCGATCGCCACGCTCGTGGAGCGCAGTACCGGCTACGCGATGCTCGTCGCGCTGCCCGACGGCTACAAGCCCGAGCAGGTCGCCCCGGCGCTCGCTCGGAAGGTGCAGACGCTGCCCGAGGCGCTGCGGCGCTCGCTGACCTGGGACCAGGGACCGGAGATGCGCGACTGGAAGCAGGTCCGCATCGACGCCGGCATCGAGGTCTACTTCTGCGACCCGCACGCCCCGTGGCAGCGCGGCTCCAACGAGAACACCAACGGCCTGCTGCGCCAGTACTTCCCCAAGGGCACCGACTTCGGCGCCGTGACCGAAGCACAGCTCGACGCCGTCGCCGACGAACTCAACGACCGACCACGCAAACGACTCGGCTTCGCCAAGCCGACCGAACAGATCGCCGACCTACTGTTGCAATGACCGCTCGAATCCGCCG
>JBOGXT010000002.1:0-3365 GCA_050694635.1 Thermoleophilaceae bacterium | reverse complement strand
AAGCGATGAGCGGCTCGGCGACCTTGCCGACCTGGCACACCGAGTACGCGTCGAGTACTGCGGCGACGCGGTAGACGTCGAGTCGATCATCTCCGCCAAGACCGGCGGCTGTCCGGAGGACTGCGCCTTCTGCTCGCAATCTTCACGCTTCCCAACCGAGGTCGCCCCGACAGGGTATTTGTCGCACAAGGAAGTCTTGCGCGCGGCGGAGGAAACCCAGCAGAGGGGCGCGACGGAGTTCTGCATCGTGATGGCGCTGCGCGGTCCCGACCAGCGCACCATGGACTACGTCGCCGGGGCGGTCGAACTGTTGCGCCGCGAGACCGACCTCAACGTCGCTTGCTCGCTCGGTCTGCTCACCAGGGAGCAGGCGGTTGAGCTCGCCTCCTTTGGCGTTCACCGCTACAACCACAACCTCGAGTCTTGCCGGAGCTTCTTTCCCAAGATCTGCACCACACACACCTGGGAGGAGCGCCGGGAGACCTGCGAGCTGGTCAAGGAAGTCGGCATGCAGCTCTGCACAGGGGGGATCATCGGCATGGGCGAGACTCCCGAGCAGCGAGTGGAGTTTGCGTTCGAGCTCGCCGAGCTGGATCCGCACGAGGTCCCCGTCAACTTCCTCAACCCGAGGCCCGGCACGCCCTTGGGCGACCGGCCGATCCTCGATGGCGCCGAGGCGATCCGCACAATCGCTCTATTTCGTCTGATCATGCCGTCAACGGTCATGCGCTATGCCGGCGGACGCGAGATCACTCTCGGGGAGCTGCAGGCGATGGGTCTCAAGGCCGGGATTAACGCGCTTATCACCGGGAACTACTTGACCACGCTCGGCCAGACGGTAGACCAGGACGTCGCGATGCTGCGGGACCTCAAGATGCCGGTAAGGGCGGTGAGCGAGGCCCTGTGAGCGCAGAGCGCTTCTACAGCCGCTGCGGAGCGCCGGCTGGCGGTCATCACTGCGATCGTCCGTTAAAGGGTCCTGCGTCCCTCGACCCTCCGCGCTTTTGCACCAACTGCGGCGGCCGTCTGACGGTGCAGATCTTCCCGGACGGCTTCAGCTCGAGGTGTCTGCGCTGCGAGCGGCGGGCTCGCTCGCGAGGCGGGGCTAAGAAGGGAGCGTGACCGACTACTAGAGTGGGCGGGGATCGTCAGGGTCGTTTCATACGACTTGCCAAGTGCACCGGCTGCGGCAAGTTCTGATCGAGGGCGAAGGCCGCGCTTCCCAGGCTAGTACCCGAGCGCGAGCGTCGCATCCTCGGACATCTTCTCGGGCGACCAGGGCGGCGAGAAGGTCATCTTGGGGAACCAATGGTCAGCTCCAAGCCGCCGCCGACCGCGAAGCCTCTGACTGCCGCGATGGTGATCCTGTTGAGGCCCTCCAACTCCTCGGCCATGGCCTGGTACCTGCGCACTCGCCGGACGACGGGCGTTTGGCGTCACCCGAGAGGGGCATCCCGGTGATGTCATCGCCTGAGCAGAAGGTCAGCTTGCCGCTGTCCGGATACTCGTTCAGCTCCGGCGCCAGCATCGTGCTGACCACCGAGCACGCGCGCGGGCTCCTGCTCGCGGTTGTCCAGGTGGTGAGCGCCGCCGCGGCCCGCTGGGCAGGCCACCACCTCGCCCGGCTCAAGCCGACGCTCGGAGTCGAACGTTCGCAGGGTGGCGCGGCCCGCCAGCACGATGATCAGCTCCTGGTTCGCGTAGTGGACATGCAGCGGGAAGCTCGACGCGCCGGGCGGCAGCTCGAACAGGGAGGCTCCACCTTCATGACCGTGCTCTTGCTGATCTCGATGATCGCCGGCTACGCCGTCCTGTTCTGCCTCTGGTGCTCTCGCCTTTCGCCCCAGGCGCGACCGCGACGAGCACGAGTAGCGCTCACTTGGCCCGCGCGCCGGCGAGCCGCCGCGCGGTGCCGTTGCGCGTGTCGTTGAGGCTCGGCTCGGGGATCGCTCCCGCGCCCACGCGCGCGTAGACGGCGTGCGTCTCGATCGCCGCGCGCTGCCAGGAGAAGCCCTGCGCATGGCGCAGCCCGCGCTGCACGATGCGCCGCCGCAGCGGCCAGTCGAAGGCCAGCGTGTGGACCGCCTCCGCCAGCGCGCGATAGTCGTGTGGGTCGACGACCAGCGCCGCCGGCCCGGCGACCTCGACGAGGGCGGGATCGCTCGAGATCACGGCCGGGCAGCCGCACGCCATCGCCTCGAGCGGCGGCATCCCGAAGCCCTCGTGCAGCGATGGCAGCACGAGGCAGAGCGCGCCGGCATACCAGGCCGGCACCTCTTCGGCGCCGACGCGCTCGCAGAAGACGACGTCGTCCTCGCCTAGGTGTGGGCCCCAGCCACGTTGTTGGCCTGAAGCTCATCTAGTCGTTGCATCGGCGGGATCCTTCCAAGTGCGCGGTGGGGACGCTTGCGGTTGTAGCGGTCAAGCCAGGCGGGCAGGGCCCTGGCGCGCTCTCGACTCGAGCCGTAGACGGCTCCGTAGGCCCACTTCTCGGTGAGCGTCTTGATGAAGCGCTCGGCCTTGCCGTTGGTCCGCGGGCGGTAGGCCTCGGTGCGCAGATGGCGCAGGCCCAGCTCGCGGCAGGCGATCGCGTGCGCCCGCGAGCGATAGGGGTTGCCGTTGTCGGTCATCACCCGCTGCGTCGCGATCCCAAGCGACGCGAGGTAGTCGATTGCGCGGCGCAGGAAGGCGACCGCGGTCTCGGGGTGCTCGTCGGCAAGGACCTCCGCGTAGGCGATGCGAGTGGCGTCGTCGACGCAGACGTGCACGCACTCCCAGCCCTTGTCGTGGACCCGGCCTCGCCGATTGCCGGTGATCCGATGTCCGGGGCGTGAGATCCGCCCGAGCTTCTTGACGTCGACGTGGACGAGCTCGCCCGCGCGGGCGCGCTCGTAGCGGTTGGCGGGCTCGTCGGCGCCGAGGCGCGGCAGGCGGCCGAGCCCGGCCCGCTTGCAGAGCAGCGAGACGGTCGACTCGGGCATGCCGATCAGCTCCGCGATCTCGGCCGCGGTCATGCGGATCCGCCGCAGCGCAAGCACCGCCTCGATCCGCTCGTCGGGAGTCCGGTTGGCGACGCGCTTGGGCGCTGAGCTTGCGTCGCAAAGGCCGACCTCCCCGGCCTCGCGGAAGCGGCGCACCCACTTGCGCGCGGTCGGCACGCTGACGCCGGCGGCCTCGGCCGCCGCCGTCAGCGACCAGCCTTCCTCGATGACGCGGCGAGCTATCAACCGCCTCGAGCTCGGACACGTCCTGGCGTTGCGATGCAATGTCATCCGGTTCCTCCTTTGGATGGCTGGGTGGGGTCTCATCCCCCAGCCTCCAAGGAGGGCCGGTCGGAAGAACGTGGTTGGGGATTACACCTAGGC
>JBOGXT010000001.1:0-8875 GCA_050694635.1 Thermoleophilaceae bacterium | reverse complement strand
GGCAATGGGGGAGGCTGCGCGGCGTCGGCTTCGGGACGGCGAGGCTGCGGCGGAAGGGAGGCGCTATGCGGCATCCGCTGGACGCGATCCGCTTCGCGCGCCCCCGAGACGGGCGAGGACCTCGGTCACCTCGCCGGGCTCACGCTCGACGTCCCGCCATGTGAAGCGCACCGGCTCCCAGCCCGCCAGGCGCAGGCGGCGGTCGCGGCGGCGGTCGCTCTCGAATGCCCGCCGCGTGCCGTGGCTCAGCCAGCTGTCGGTCTCCACCACGAGGCGTTCGGCGCGCCAGAGGAAGTCCGCCTTGACCGCGCCGTCCTCCAGCTGGATCCACGCGTTCACCTCCGGCTTCGGCAGGCCGGCCGCCCGGCAGAGCCCGAAAAAAGAGCTCCTCCAGCTCCCTGTCGGTGAGGGACGGGCCGTCGTACTCGGCCAGCACCCGGCGCAGGACGCCGGCGCCGCGCCGGCCCGCCGCGCGAGACAGGACCTCTTCGACCGCGCGCAGGTCGAACACGCGCAGCACCTCCGCGTGGTCGATCGCCCGCTCGACGCCGCGCCGGTTCACGACGTCGGCAAGGTCGAGCAGGGGGCGGGCGACGCTGGTGCAGGGATGCCGTCGACCGTCGTGATGTCGGCGGGTTCGAGCGTGGCGCTCCTGTGGACGTCAATCCCAGGACGGCGCCGAGCGGACTGGCCCGGGACGGTGATGTCGGTGTTCGGTCGGTTGTCGGGTCGGATTCCGTGGACGCCGGCACCCGAGCGGTGGGAGAGGAGGGCGTCCGGTCCGTACGCCAGCACGGCGGCCATCCAGCGGCCGTGCATGGTGAGGCGGCCGTGGCCGACGGCGTAGACGCCGCGGTGAATGCGGGTGAGCCGGCCGGCGGCCACTCTGTCCCGTACCGCCCTACCGCTCAAGCCGAAAGACTGCAGCTGGGCAAGGGAGACCACCCCGTGCTGGCGCTCCGCCAACCGGCCGATCGCCACATCACGAGGGGGTCCGTCACTTTGCGGCGAACATGTCGCCGGAACGTGCCGGACCTCCTTCATCGCCCGCAGTTTTCCGGGCACACGCCGACGCGTGGGTGACGAGCGTTACGAAACGGCGGCGACGCCGTGGTGCTCGGCCACCACGTCCACGATGTCGCCCATGATGCGGCTCACCTCGAAGTCCTTCGGCGTGTAGACCCGCGCCACGCCGGCCTTGAGCAAGGTCGCCTCGTCGGCCGGCGGGATGATTCCGCCCACCACCACGGGGATCGAGGCGCCCGCCTCCGCCAGCTCGCGCAGCACCGACGGGATCAGCTCGGCGTGCGAGCCCGACAGGATCGAGAGGCCCACCACGTGCACGCCCTCGTCCACCGCCGTGCGGGCGATCCGGGCGGGCGTCAGCCGGATGCCCTCGTAGACCACGTCCATGCCGGCGTCGCGAGCCCGCACCGCGATCTGCTCGGCGCCGTTCGAGTGACCGTCCAGCCCCGGCTTCCCGACGAGGATCTTGACGCGGCGGCCGAGCGCATCGGACACCCGCTCGACGCGGTCGCGCAACGCCGTCAGAGCGGAGTCCGAGCGAGCGACCGCGGCCTCGCCGACCCCCGTGGGCGCCCGGTACTCGCCGAATACTTCTCGGAGGGCGGCCGCCCACTCACCCGTGGTCGCCCCCGCCTGCGCCGCCGCCAGCGTGAGCGGCATGAGATTGACGTCAGGATCGGAAGCGGCCGAGCGAAGGGCAACCAGGGCGGCATCGACCTCATCCTGATCGCGGTCGTTGCGCCAGCGGGCGAGCGCGTCGACGCAGGAGCGCTCGACGGCCGGATCCACGCGCAGGATCCCGCCGTCCTCTCCGTCCTGCAACGGCGACGGCTCGGCGTGCGTATAGACGTTCTGTCCGACGACCTTGAGATCGCCGGTCTCGATGCGCCGGACCCGCGCGCGGTGCGACTCCACCAGCTGCGTCTTCATGTACGGCACGGCCTCCACCGCGCCCCCGCGCTCGGCCACCACGCCCATCTCGGAGCGCGCGCCGTCGACCAGCTCCGAGACGAGCCCGTCCATCACCTTCGAGCCCTCGAAGATGTCCGGATACTCGAGCAGGTCGGTCTCGTACGCGAGGATCTGCTGGATGCGCAGCGACCACTGCTGGTCCCACGGCCGCGGCAGCCCCAGCGCCTCGTTCCACGCCGGCAGCTGCAGCGCCCGCGCCCGGGCGGAGCGCCCCGCGGTCACGCCCAGCGCCTCCAGCACGATCCGGATGATGTTGTTCTCCGGCTGCGCCTCGGTCAGCCCCAGCGAGTTCACCTGCACGCCGTAGCGGAAGCGCAAGTAGCGATCGTCGTCCACCCCGTAGCGCGAGCGGCCGATCTCCTCCCACAGCTGCCCCATCGCCCGCAGCTTCGCGTGCTCCTCCACGAAGCGGATCCCGGCGTTGACGAAGAACGAGATGCGCCCGAACACGCGCCCGAAGTCGTCACCCGGCACCCGCTCGCGCACCCGGTCGAGCACGGCCACCGCGGTCGAGAGCGCGTACGCGATCTCCTGCACCGGCGTGGCGCCAGCCTCCTGCAGGTGGTAGGAGCAGATGTTGATCGGGTTCCAGCGCGGTACCTCGTCGACGGTGAACGCGATCATGTCCGCGATCAGCCGCATCGAGGGCTCGGGCGGGAACGCGTACGTGCCGCGCGAGAGGAACTCCTTGATGATGTCGTTCTGCGTCGTCCCCTGAAGCGACCCGCGCGGGACCCCGTTCTCCTCCGCGACCGTCATGTACAGCGCCAGCAGCCACGCCGCCGTGGCGTTGATCGTCATCGACGTGTTCATCTCGTCGAGCGGGATGCCGTCGAGCAGCGTGTGCATGTCGCTCTTGTGGGCGATCGAGACGCCGACCTTGCCGACCTCGCCGCGCGAGAGCTCGTGGTCGGGGTCGTAGCCCGTCTGGGTGGGGAGATCGAAGGCCACGGACAGCCCCGTCTGGCCCTTCGCGAGGTTGCGCCGGTACAGCTCATTCGACTCTCGAGCGGTCGAATGCCCGGCGTAGGTGCGCATCACCCAGGGGGGGTCGGGCTCGGGCAGGCGGTGCTCGCTCACGCCGAGAATTGTATGGTCGCCCCTTCGTGAGCCGCGTCATCGACGTCCTGCACCTGGGGCGCGACAGGGTCATCTGCGCCTACGAGCTGGATAGCATCATCGTCGATCCGGGCCCCGCCTCCTGCCTCGACACGCTGATCGACCGGCTGGGGCGCACGGAGCCCCGCGTCCTCCTCCTGACGCACATCCACCTCGACCACGCCGGCGCCACCGGGGTGCTGTGCCGCCGCTACCCGAGGCTCGAGGTCTACGTCCATGAAAAAGGCGCACCGCATCTGATCGACCCGTCGAAGCTGCTCGAGAGCGCCGGTCGCCTCTACGGCGACGATATGTGGGAGCTGTGGGGCGAGGTGGCGCCGGTGCCGGAGGAGCGGGTTCACGTCATCGCGGGCGGCGAGACGGTGGAGGGCTTCAAGGTGGCCTACACGCCCGGCCACGCCTCCCACCACGTTTGTTACCTGCACGAGGATTCCGGGGACGCGTACGTCGGAGACATGGCAGGAGTCCGTATTCCGCCCTACGAGCACACCATCGCGCCCACCCCGCCGCCCGACATCGACGTCGAGGCCTGGCTCGACTCGCTGCACACGATCGCCTCGTGGAACCCCCAGTCGCTCTGCCTGACCCACTTCGGCAGGGTCACCGACGTGGCCGAGCATCTCCACCGGACGCGCTGCGCGCTGACCCAGGCGGCCGACTCGGCCCGGCTGGACGGCGAGGAGGGCTTCATCGCCAGGCTCGAATCGGAGCTCGGCGAGGCCACCGACGCCGCCACCGTCGAGGCGTTCGAGCAGGCGGCGCCGCCCGACCAGCTCTACCAGGGCCTGGAGCGCTACTGGCGCAAGAGGGCGGGATGAGCCAGACGGTCGAGAAGCCGCGCGTCGGCGGGCCGGGCACCGGGCTCGGGGGCAGCTGGCGAGTGATCGTCCTGAACGACGACCACAACACCTTCGAGGGCGTGGCCGGCGCGCTCTCGACCGTGCTGCCGGGCGTCTCCTACGACCACGGCATGGCGATGGCCAACCGGATCCACAACACCGGCCAGGCGATCGTCTGGTCGGGCCAGAAGGAGCTGGCCGAGCACTACTGGGAGCAGCTTGGCGACCGCGGCCTCACGATGGCTCCGCTGGAGCCAGGGTGAGCGCCTTGCCGTCGCCCACCACCTCGTGGAAGGTCGGCAGGAGGGGGATCTGGTATGTGCCGGCCAGCTCGACGCGCTTCTCGGCCGCCTCCTCCGAGTACCAGTAGCGCTCGAAGGCCGCCTTCGTCGGGAACATCGCCTGCTGGATGAAGTCGAGCCGGCCGTCGTGGGCGCGGTAGAAGCCCCAGGAGGTGGCGCCGTAGTCGAGCACCGCCTCGGCGGCGGGCAGCCAGCCGGCGGCGAACTTGTCGCCGCGGAACGGGTTCACGTGCCAGACGATCTGCACGAGGATCACGCGCCCACCTCCGCGCGGATCGCTCCCGGGCCGTCGACGGTCCTGCCCTCGCCCTCGCCCTCGGCGCCCACCAGGATCGCGATCTTGCCGAGGTGCTTGTTGTCGCGCATGAGCTGGTGCGCCTCCGGCACGCCGTCGAAGCCGAGCGTGCGCCACAGCACCGGCCGGATCTGGGCGGTCTCGATCAGCTCGTTTGCCTTGTTGCACTCGTAGGCGTTGGCGAAGTGGGAGCCGATGATCTGCTTCTGGCGCATCCACAGGTAGCGCACGTCGAAGTCGAGCTCGTAGCCGGTGGTGCCCGCGCAGATCACGACCTTGCCGAACGGCTTGACGGCGAACACCGACGTGGGGAAGGTGGCCTTGCCGACGTGCTCGAAGACAATGTCCGGGGCGTCGCCGAGGATCTCCTTGACCCGCTTCGAGAACGCGCGCGAGGCCTTGAAGCGCTCCTTCTCCTCGTCCGGCGTCTCGCCGCCCTGGCGCATCATGCCGGCGAACTCGTTGCGGTCTACGTAGTCGACCGCCCCGAGCTGCTTCACCAGTTCGCCCTTGTCGGCGCTCGACACGACCCCCACCGCGTGCGCCCCCGCCATCGCGCAGATCTGCGTGGCGAACACCCCGAGGCCGCCGGCGGCGCCCCAGATCAGCACGCGCTGGCCGGCCTGGAGCCGGCACTGGGTGATCAGCATGCGGTATGCCGTGAAGTAGACGAGCCCGTAGGAGGCCGCCTCGTCCCAGGTCAGGTTCTGCGGACGCGTCAGCAGCTGCTGGGCCTGCACCTTCGTGAACTGGGCGAACGAGCCCCATGTGGTCTCGTAGCCCCAGATCATCTGCGACGGCGCGGCCAGCGGGTCGAGGCCGTGCACCTCCGGATCCTCGTACGAGGCCATGTTGCAGTGGATCACGACCTCGTCGCCGGGCTTCCAGCGCGTCACGCCCTCGCCGACCTTCCAGACGATGCCGGAGGCGTCCGAGCCGCCGATGTGGTGGCCGTACTCGGGATGGTCGCCGTAGCGCATGACCGAGACCGGCTCGCCGAGCGCCGCCCAGACGTTGTTGTAGTTCACGCCCGCCGCCATCACGCGGACGATCACCTCGAACGCGCCCGGCTCAGGGACCTCGATCTCCTCCAGCTGGAAGGCGTCCCTCGGCTCGCCCTGGGTCTCCTCGCGAATGACCCAGGCGGCCATGGTCTTGGGCAGCGCGCCCGGCTCGACGTCGAGCTCCGTCACCTTCGTCACGTCTACGGCCATGGCGCGGGAGGTTACCGGCGAGCCGCGGCCTCGGCGAAGGAGAAGCCGATGCCGAGGATGCGGGCGGAGCCCCAGCCCCACGAGTTCGCCTGGCTCACCCAGCGGCAGGGTGACCAGGGCGCCGGAGAGCAGCCCGGCGCCGAGCCAGTCGATCCGCGCGGGCGAGCGCACCGGCGACTCGGGCACCCACAGGCGAGTGGCCACGATCGCGACCAGGATCAGGGGCAGCGCGAGCCAGAAGAGCCACTCGTGGTGGAGGTTGTCCACGATCACGCCGCTCACGACGAGCCCGACTCCCCCGCCGATCCCGAACGTCGCGCTGATCACGCCGATCCCCGTGGACACCCGCTCCGGCGGGAACTCGTCCCGGATGATGCCGAACGCCAGCGGGAAGACGGCCGCCGCGAGGCCCTGGACCGCCCGGCCGGCGATCAGCAAGGGCGTCCTGCGCCCGTTCCGTCAGGTAGCCCTCTTATGGTGGGACGTTCCCCTCATGGAAGCGGCCACACCACTCAGGCATCCCCACGTCAAGGTGGTCGGCGATCGCCTCGCGATCGACGGCCTCGTCGTCGACGACGGCTGCGCCGTCCGGCTCGTGCGCGAGCGCGAGCAGAACGGGGAGGACCCGGTCAAGACGGTGCAGGACGCCGTGTCGATCGGCGCCCGCGTGCTCGACCGCGAGCAGGCCGCCGCCAACGCCGAGTTCGTCAAGACGGAGTTCGAACGCGCCGCCGGCGACCTGAACGTGCAGTTCAGCGATCGCGCGCGCCAGGTCGCCGAGTACTTCAACGAGCGCGTGGAGCAGGTGTTCGGGCCGGAGAACGGCCAGCTGCAGAAGGAGCTCGAGAAGCTCTTCTCGGACGGCAGCTCGACCTCGGTGCAGAACCGGGTGCGAGAGCTGGTGCAGGAGACGCTGGCGCGCTCGCGCGAGGACCTCGTGAAGCAGTTCTCGGCGTCCGACGGGTCCAACCCGCTCGCCGACTTCAAGGCCGGCACCATCCGCGTGCTCAAGGCGGCCGAGGAGCGCCAGCACGAGAGCCAGCAGGCGATGCTGCGCCAGATGGCCGAGCTCGAGAAGCAGCTCCAGGCCCTGCGGCTCGAGAAGGAGAAGCTCGAGGAGGTCGACGCCGAGCGCGAGCGGGGCACGGCGAAGGGCCGCAGCTTCGAGGAGCAGGTGGCGGACGCCGTCGACGCGATCGCCGTCGCCCAGGGCGACGTGGCCGAGGCGGTCGGAGACGTGCGGGGCGCCACCGGCAAGACCGGCGACGTGGTGGTGGCGGTCGACGCATGCAGCGGGCCGGCCCGCGGCCGGATCGTGTTCGAGGCGAAGGACCGGCGGCTGTCGAAGCCGGGCGCGCTCGCCGAGCTGGACAAGGCGATGACCGATCGCGACGCCGACTTCGCGGTGCTGGTCGTCCCGACGGAGGAGGAGGTGCCCTCCAAGCTCCAGGGGCTGCGGGAGTACAACGGCGACAAGCTCGTCGTCCCGCACGACGAGGCCTCGCTCGCTCTCGAGGTGGGCTACCGCCTGGCTCGCGCGCGAGTGCTGATGAAGCGCTCCGACAGCGAGGTCGACGCCGCGGCGGTGCACGACCTGGTCGAGCGCGCCCTGGCCGCGATGGAGGACGTGCGCCGGGTGAAGAGCCAGCTCAGCGGCGCGAAGACGAACATCGACCGCGCCTACGAGGTGGTCGAGCAGATGGCCGGGCGGGTGCGGGCCCACCTGGCGGAGGTCGACCTGCTGGTGCGCGGGGACGAGGAGCCGCCGCCCGACCCCGCCGAAGATCAGATGGAGCTCTAGGGCCGCGCCGGAGCTAGGGAAGCAGGAGCTCGGAGTTCGAGTTCTGGCGCTCCTTGCCGATGTCGAGCGACGCCGGGGCGATCTCCTTCTTGACGGCGCGCATCGAGCCGGCCCGTACCTCGTAGCTGCCGGGCGCCAGCGTTCGCTGGATCGTGGCGGTGTCGAGCGGCGCCACCGGCCCGACCTCCTCCTTGATCGACTCGCCCTCGAGCGTGAGCGTGTGCCGGGCGTCGGTCTGGTTCGAGATCGTGATGACCAACGGGCCCGCGCCGACGCTGGACGGCGAGACCGTGACCTTGTCCTCCTGGATCACGCCGGTCAGCTCCAGCGGCACGGGCGGTCGCGGCTCGTTCTCGAAGTCCTCGTCGCCACAGCCGGCCGCAACGGCAACCGCTGCAACGGCCGCGAATATCGCCACCCCTCGCACCCTCATCGCTCCGGCGTCGAACCCTAACCGAACCAGACCGACTGGCGCGTCACTTGAAGGTCGTCGAGCTCGGCCTGGATGCGGCCGCGAATGTCCTCGGCGAGCCCCTGGACCAGGGCCAGGTCCTCGGCGTCCTCGGGCGCGTAGCGGGTGAGGTCGACGGGCTCGAGGAAGCGGACCTTGAACTTCGCGGGCAGGTACATCAGGGCAGCGGCGAGGCCGAACTGGGGGAAGGCGTGGTTGATCGGGAAGTAGATCAGCCCCGTCAGGCGCTGGAGCAGCGGGACGTGGGCGAAGATCGGCATCGCCTCCTCGGCGCCCAGCACCGCGATCGGCACGATCGGCACGCCTGCGCGCATGGCCGTGCGAACGAACCCGCCGCGGCCGAAGCGGCGCAGCCGGTAGCGCTGCCAGTACAGCTTGCGCGACCCCTTCTGGCCCTCGGGGAACACGAGCACCAGCCGGCCCTCGTCGCGGAGCAGCCGCTGGGCGTTGGCGGGGTGGGCCGGCACCAGGCCCATCTTGCTGACGAGCATGCTCACGCCCGGGTAGCCCTTGAACCAGTGCTCGCCGAGCATGTAGACGGGGCGCGAGCGCGGGTGCTCGTGCCGGATCGCCTGCATGATCATCGGGGCGTCCGGCGGCAGGGCGCCCGAGTGGTTCGACACGAGCAGCGCGCCGTCGTCGGCCGGCACGTGCTCGATCCCCTCGACCTCGACCCGGAACCAGTGGCGGTAGTAGAAGTCGAGCAGGGGCTCGATGGCGTCGAAGACCCGCTCAGAGCGGCCCCAATCGTCCAGCCGGCGGCCCGGCTCGGCGGCGGGCACGAGCTCGCGCAGGTCACGCAGGTCGACCTCCGCCGGCGGCTTCGGCTCGGGCT